>DATFDC010000421.1:0-9424 GCA_035252415.1 Solirubrobacteraceae bacterium | reverse complement strand
TCGCCGCCGATACGCGGCGCTCCGCGGCGCAGCAGGCCCGGCGGCGCGCGGCACGGGCGGCTCCGCGGGTCAGCCTGATCGCGGCGACGTTGCTCCTGCCGGCGACGATGCTGCTGATCGTGGTCGGCATGTTCATCGGTTCGAATGCGACCTTGGGCCACTTCCTGTGAGCGCGACCGAGTACATCAGCGAGGAGTGGGTGGGCCGCCTCGTGCGCGTCCTGATCGTGTTCCGGACCCTGGTGCTGCTGATCACCGTGCTCGTGCTCCCGAGTGCGCACCTGACGCCGGTGGTGGCAATCGCGGTTGTGCTTGCCGCGCTGCTCAGCTACCTGCCGCTGCGCTACTGGGACCGCCTCGGTGGCTCGCTGTCTCGCCATCCGGCGTACCTGGCCACGGAGGTACTGCTGGCCACGCTGATCCTGGCGGCCGCGGGGGCGCGCAGCCCGTTCTTCTACTTCACGCTGGGCACCGCCGCGCTGGCCGGTGTCATCTACGGCCGGCGAGGGGCGATCGCCTTCTCGGCGCTGCTGATGGCCGCCTACCAGCTGGTCGCGCTCGAGGGGCTGCCGACGATGCATCCCCTTCACGATCTTCAGAGCGTGGTGTTCGCACCCCTGCTCTATCCCGCGGCGGTGATCGCCGGCATCGCCGCCCGGGAGATGATCGAACGCGGCATCCAGACCGAGACGCTGCTGCGTGAGCGGACGGAGGCGCTCGCCGCCGAGCGCGAGCGACTGCGCGTGGCGCGCGAGCTACACGACTCGCTGGCCAAGACCGTCGAAGGTCTCGCGATGAGCGCCTCGATGCTCCCGGCGCGCTGCCGGCGCGACCCCCTGATCGCGGCCAGGGTGGCCGGCGAGCTGGCCGCGGACGCGCGTCAGGCGGCGCTCGAGGCCCGCGCGCTGATGTCCGACCTGCGCCCCAGCGCTGAGCTCGAAATGCCCTTCGCGGAGGCGGTGAAGCGTCGGGCCAAGAGCTTCGCGGAGCGCTCGGGCATCGCGGTGTCCGTACTCACTGCCGTCGAAGAATCCCCGGGGCTGCCCAGGCCCACCAAGCACGAGCTGTTGCGCATATTGGGCGAGGCGCTCGTCAATGCCTCGCGCCACGGGCGCGCATCGGAGGTCACGGTGTCCTTAGAGGATGGTGCCGGCGCCTTGCGGCTCACGGTCAGCGACGATGGCGCCGGCTTGCCCGGGCCGGTCGATATCGAGCAGCTCAAGGCGGGCGGACACTTCGGGCTGGCCGGGATGCACGAACGCGCGCGGGCGATCGGCGCCACGCTCGAGCTCGCGCCGGCCGACGGCGGCGGCGCCGTGGTCTCGGTGCTGCTGCCGCGCCTGGCCACGGCTGAGCAGGCGGAGGCGGCGGACGTGGCCGATGTCGATGGCCCGGCTCCCCGCGTCCGGATCCTCGGCGCGCGGCGGCTGCGCCGCTCGGGGGTGAGGGCGTGATCCGCGTGCTGATCGTCGACGACAACGCGGTGATCCGCCGCGGCGTGGCGGCCCTGCTCGCGGACACGAGCGACGTCGAGGTGGTGGGCGAGGCAGGCGACGGCCGCGAGGCGATCCGACTCGCCTCCGAGCTGCGCCCCGACGTGGTGCTGCTCGACGTGCGCATGCCGGTGATGGACGGAATCGCCGCCTCAGCACCACTGGCCGAGCACTCGCGGGTGATGATGCTGACCTACACCGACGAGGAGGAACAGGTCGTCGCGGCGATCCGGGCCGGCGCTTCGGGCTATCTGGTACACGGTCAGTTCGATGCCGACGAGCTCGTGGCCCGGATCCGCCAGCTCGCGGCCGGCGAGACCGTGCTATCCCCAGCAGTGGTCGGCACGGTGTTCGAGGCGCTGCGCCGGACGCCGGGGGCGCCGGACGATCCGTTCGGTCCGGCGTCGCTCACCGCGCGCGAGCGCGAGATCATGAACCTGATCGCGCAGGGACTGACCAATGGGCAGATCGCCGAGCGATTCGTCCTGAGCGAGAAGACGGTCAAGAATCACGTCAACCGGATCTACGGCAAGCTCGGGGCGGCGAACCGGGCCCAGGCCACCGCGCTGTGGCTCGGAACCGCCGCGCGGCAGGGGCGATGACGGGTGGGGCCCAGGCCGAAATTGGGCCCCCCGGACCCCCGCAGATGAGCCTCGGGACTCTCGCGGAGATCGCCCCAGCGACGTAGCCTGCCTCACTGTAAGCGGACCAACAGACGTAAGGGAGCGCCACACATGTCAGACCTCATTCTTCGCACCGCCACCCGATCCAGGATCGAGCGTCACGCCGCCGTCCAGCGGCTAGTCGAGTACGCGCACCGCGCCGTGGAGCGGTTCCAGCGCGAGCAGACCGGGCAGGACATGGTCGAGTACGCCGGGGTCCTCCTGGTCGTGTCGGTGATCATCGCGCTCATCGCCGCGTCCGGGGCATGGAGCACGCTGTCAAGCGCGATCAGCACTTTGATCAGCGACGTCACCAGCGGCAAGAGCGGCAAGGGCGGCTGATACCGCGCCGCTCCCAGCTTCCTTTTCGCACTGTTCACGAGAGCCCCGGTCTCCGGGGCTCTCGCGCTGTCAGGGCTGGGCCGGCGGCGAAGACCCGATCGGCACGTCGGTGAGGCTCGTGGACCCGCCCGGAGCAACCAGCGTCACCGACGAGACCGAGGACGGGGGGGCCGGGAAGTAGATCCACTGCGGGTAGTCGGCGCCGACCTTCAGGTTGGTGGTCACCCCGGAGGTCAGGGGGAGCCCGTCGGTGTCGTGCAGCGGGATGTATTCGGACCCTGTGGCCGGATCGCGGAGATAGAAGCCGCTGATCGAGTTGAACTCGCTGCTGACGACGCTCTGCGGCTGCGGGGGGACCGTGGGGGTGCCTTCGAGGTCCGTCTCGCCGTCGCACCTGGCGGTTTCCTGGCCGGTCACGCTCAGGCAATTGAGGTTCATCCTGAGCACGACCAGGTCGCCTTCGCGGAAGAGGTCGTTCACGGTGAACTGGTAGTGCGCGGTGAGGGCGCCGCCCTTGACCGTGAGGTTCAGCGTGCGGCCCTGCGTGCCGGCTCCCGCGGGTGCCGGGGCCGAGGCGGGCGGGGGGGACGGTGGACTCAGGGCCTTGACCGAGAACACGATCGTCACCCGGCGGTTGAGCGCGCGGCCGGCCGGGTTGTCCGATCCGTCGGGCTTGGTGTTCGGGGCGACCGGGTCATTGGACCCCTTGCCCGAGGACTCGTAGCTCACCCCGGGGGTGAGGGGCTGAAGCGCCGCGACCACCGAGTGCGCGCGTGCGTTCGAGAGGGGAATGTTGACCGCGTCGGTCCCGATCGAGTCGGTGTAGCCGGTGATCTTGACCGGACCGATCGCGCGGGACTTGATCTGCGGCGCGAGCCGCCCGAGGATCGAGTGGGCGGCTGATGTCAGATTGGACTTGGCGAAGTGGAACAGGACGTCGCTGCGCAGCGTGATCGCGTCCTGGCTGGCCGACTCGGAATCGCTGCCGTTGGGGTTGCCGACGGTCGAAACCAGATTCTCGATCGGCAGCGTGAGGCCGGTCGTGTCGCTGCTGCCGAGCGCTGCCGCGAACGGTGCGGCCTTCGCCGCCGTCATGGTCGCATCGGCGGTGGGCGGGCTGGCCGAGGCCGAGATCGGGATACCGGGCACCTGCGGCCCGCCGTTGGGGAACACGACGTCGATCGACGTGACCGACGTGGGAGGAGCCGGGAACACGACCCAGGCGAGATGCGTCAAGGAATCGTTGAGCGAGGGAATCAGTGAGTCGAACGGACGGTTCTGCGAGTCGCGGACCGGCAGGTATTCCTTGTGCCCGGCCGGGTCGACCAGTTTCACGCCGCTGGCGGTGTTCGCGTTCGCGGTCACCGCTTCACCGGAGTGCGAGGGCGCGGCGAAGTCGAGCTCCTGATTGCAGCCGGTGGCCGTTTGATCGAGGCACTTGATCCCGAAGTCGAGCACCACGTACGGGCCCTCGCGCCGGAGGTCATAGATCGGGATGCGCATATGCTCGGGACCGAGGCCGCCGACCACGACATCGTCAACCACGGCGATCGGTTTGGCGGCCGGTGCCGGCCGGTTGGTGGCCGACGTCTTGGTCTTGGTCTTGTCCGCGGTGGTCGTGGAGTGCTTGTGGCTCGAGCCCCCGCAGCCGGCCAGCGCGACGACGACGGCGATGCATACCGCCGCCCACCGCATGTGAAGCCGAGCGGCGAGGAGTCGGCGCGCACGCCCGCGTTCAAACTCTCGAATCCGCATGGGACAGTCCCGCACCTCCGGGTCGGAGGTTAGCGAACGCCGGTCCGAGCATTCCCCGGTCCAACCCGCGCCCATTTATCGCGGACAATGGCACACTTTGCCGGGATGGCGGCTTCGGTCAGGGTGATAGGCGTGGGGGCCGAGATCGACCGCCTGTTCTCGGGTCAGCCGGCCGCGCTGCCGATCCCGGGACCGCCCGGCCAGGACGATCTGCGCGATCTGTACGACGCCCTTGCCGGGCCCCTGCGAGGCGGCGAGGCCGTGATCGTGATCCTCGGCGATTGGCTGCCCGAGGACGCACTGCGTGGCGTGCGCACAGTGCATTCGCTGCTTCAGACCGATCGCGTTGCCGTGCACGTGACCTCGCTGCCGCCCCTGGCAACCAGCGTGCTGGCCGCGCTGGCTGCCGCGCTGGCGCCCGCTGCCCCGTCCGCCGGCGCGCTCGCGGGAGCGCTCGAGATCGTCGCCGACGAGCTGTACGTGCTCGCCTGGACGGGAAGCGTGGCCGGACTGCAGCACCCGTCGGTGTCGCTTCTGCATCACGCGCGCTCGCTTCTGCCGGGATCGGCCTTCGGAGTCGGGCTCCAGCCGGAGGTGTTCGTGCAGTCGGTATCGCGGGAGCCGACCGTGCCGCTCGAGCCGTGTGAGCATCAGCTGCAGCTGCTGGTGGCGCCGACCGACAGCTCCGAGCTCTCCTGGGTCCTGGACGTGGTGGCCCCGGCGCTCGGTGGCGTGCCGGTGCGCGAGCTCGCTCCCACCATGCACGGGCCTGGGTGGTGGGGATCCTCTCGGCTGGTCGAGGTGGTGGGAGTGCCGAGCAGCCTCGAGTGGCTGGCCGAGGTCGCCTTCAGCGATGCGCCGGTCCCTTGTTCATGGTGCGGTGAGCCGATCCTGGCGGCGCCGTGCCCGTTCTGCGGCGAAGCGGCCGCTCCGGGCGCCACCCGGAGTCCGCACGATCGGCCGGGCGTGCTCGCGTCCGGCGCCAGGGAAGGCGAGGCCGGCGGCCAGGCTTAGGTCCGAAGGACCTACTCCGGGCTGGGCCCGTGGCCCAGGCAAGATGAGCCCCGGGTCTCTAGGCAAGCGCTCGACGATCGGGCTAACTCCCGGTTGTGTCGTGGATGCGCCGACCGATCCACCGTCTTCTCTCCGACCAATGCGGTCAGGACATGGTCGAGTACGCGGGGGTGCTGGTGGTCGTGTCGGTGGTCATCGCGCTGATGGCGACCTTCGCGCTGAACTCGATCGGCCCGACGCTGGCGCGCGACATCGCGTGCCTGGTGCAGAAGATCGTCGGCCAGGGCGGCTGCGCAGCGCCGCCCGCGTATCCCGTGAGCGCCTCGGTCAAGACCGTCGGCTATGACGCGCGCGGCGGGATCGTCGACGGCGGGCACTCCTACACGGTCAAGTTGACCAAGCTCAGCGACGGCACCTCGACGATCACCGTCACGAACAACGGCAAGCTTGGGGTCTCGGCCCAACTGGGCGCCGACGTCGAGCTGGGGCCGCTGGCCAGCGCCGGCGCGGACGCCTCGATCGGAGGCGGGGGCTACGGCGCGCAGAGCGAGACCTGGACGTTCCCTTCGTGGTCGCAGGGGCAGAGCGCTTTCGGAAAGATCTCCCAGGGCAGCGCGCTCGGCCTGGGCGCGCACGACGTCGTCAGCTCGACCGCGGGGCAGTTCCCGGTGATCGGGGGCCTCGCCACCGGGTTGTTCGACAAGATCACCGGCGCCTCAGGCGCACCGAACCAGGGTTCGCTGCCGTCGAAGTACCTGACCTCGACCTCGACCGGCGGAGGCCTGCAAGGCAGCGGCGAGGCCGGAGCGCACGTGGATGCCGGGCCGCTGCAGGCGAGCGTGGGCGGCTCGATCGACGCCAACTACGGCATCCGGCACATCAACTACGGCGACGAGAAGGGCGACTGGCAGGTCGTGGGCGGGCTCGACGCGAACCTCAACGGCGGGATCGCCAACTGGCTGTTCGGCATGCAGGCGGATGCCGCGGGCAACGTTTCCAGCGACGCGGTGGTGACCTACTCCCCGAGTGGGGCTCCACTCTCGCTCGAGGTCACCGCCTACGGCGACGGGGTGTGGGATGTCTCCTCGCCTTCGGATGCGAGAGTCGACGTTCCGGGCAGCTCCTCGGAGGGTGAAGGCGGAAAGTCATCCGGCGGCGAGGGCGGAAAGGAACCGCTGCTCAGCATCGAGAACAGCACCTCGGGCGGCTCTGGCACGGGAAGCGTGTTCACCGGCACGCTCGACCTGAGGAACGATCCTCAAGCCGTTCAGGACGTGACGTCGCTGCTGGAGGGTGACGCCTCGACGTTGCCCGACCTGATCAACCAGATGAACACCAACGGGACCGAGACGATCCAGACCTACCACATCACGCGGTCGAACTCGACGGTCGGCGGAGGCCTGAGCGCCGGCGCCGGCTTCGGCGGACACCTCAACGATGGCAGCTCGAACGCGACCTACAATCGACCCAAGACGCGGGACCACGGCGGGAAATGGCATTACGGGCAGTAGTCACTGTCACCTCACTGGTGGCGATCCTGGCAGCAGGGTGTGGGAGCTCTTCATCGAGCACGTCGAGCCCCAATTCGGACCCGGCTCCGGTCACCGGCTCGAGCGGTTCAAGCGCCGCGACCCAGGCAATCCCGGCGGGCTTCGCGCGCTATCAGGGCCATGGCTTCACGTTCATCGCCCCGAGCGGGATGAAGCCGGCGCCGGACGGTGCGGTCAGCGGACTACCGGCACGCGCCTCCGCGGTGACCCTGACACCCGGCGGCCGGCCGGTCGAGAACGCCAACGTGCAGATCATCGAGGGAATCAACCCGGCGCTCGAGGGCAGCCTCGACGCGGTCGCCCTCAGCCTGGAGTCGGCCGACGCCGGCAACAAGGCGATGAAGAACGTGCACACCAGCATCAGCACGATGACCGTGTCCGGCGCGGAGAACGTCAGGGTAGTCCGCGAGAGCTACGTCGCCGACGCGGGCGACGGACATAAGACGCTGTTTCACCGCACCTGGCTGATGGTCTCGCCCAAGCGCGGAACGCTCATGGACCTCGTGGTGGTCGACGAACCGCAACGGGGCGGCACGCTTGACCCAGCCACCGTGCTGAATTCCTTCAAGCTCGATGCGTGATCGGCGCCGGTGTCGCGTACGAGTCGCTTCGTGTCAGCCGGTCTTGCTCCGCTTGAGGATCCGGTCGGCTCGCCACTTCCCGTCCTCGCGAACCAATGCGTCGGTCTCGAGATAAGTCGTGTGCTGTCCCGTTTCCACTTCGGTGAAGGTCACGGTCGCCTTGTTGCCGTGGATCGAGATCGAGTCCACCTTTCGCTTGATCCCGGCGGATCCGAACGCCTGCGCCAGGCGAGCTCGCGTGACGCCGGTGGCCTTGAGCAAAGCCGTGAACGCGCCGGCGCAGGATGACGCGTTCAAGCCCGCGCGACGCGCGCCGGCGACGACCGTGCTCTGCTCACGCTTCGACAGGTCACCGCACGCGGTGGTGAAGTCGCCATGGCTTATCGCGGTGTAGATCGCGTTGAACAGATTGCTGATCTGCGCGCGATCGGACGAGGCGCTGCTGGTGCTGCTGCCGCCGCCGCAGGCGGCGACGGTGGCGCACAACAGGCAGATCGACACGAATCGGCGCATGGCACTCATCGCCGGCTCTCAGCTGCCGTTGCGGCGGCTGATCGTGCGGTCGGCTCGCCAGCCGCCGTTCTCCTTGATCAGCGCGTCGGTCTCGGTGAACGTCTTGCCGTTGTCGGTGTCGGTGTAGGTCACCGTGGCCTGGTCGCCGTGCACGGACAGCGAGCGGATCTTCGGGGCGCTCGAGCCGAACGCCTGGGCGAGCTGGGCCTTGGACACCCCGGCGGTGCTGATCAGCGCGCGGAATGCGCCGGCGCAGTCCGAGGCGTGCAGACCGGCCTTCTTGGCCCCCGTCACGATCGAGGACTGCTGGCGATGCGAGAACCACTGGCAGGCGCCGGCATAGTCGCCCTTGGCCATGGCCGACTGCATGGCGGTGAACATGTGAGTGACCGCCTGCTTGTTCGACGAGGCGCTGGAGCCGCCGCATGCGGCGAGCGCGAGGCAGACCACGAGGCCACAGAGGATGCGAAGTGCGCCGTTCATCGGGAGGTCCATGTAAGCAGCATCGTTGCGGGCGGGCGCCGGGTTGCCGGCCGGCGCTGGCCAAGGGTCCTGAGCACGCTCGGTTGGCGTCCGCTAATGCCGGAGGCGGAACGAGTCGATCACGGCGTCGGCGTCGATGTGGCCGCCCAGCGCCGGCGCGTTGGCCACGACCACGTCGAGCAGGACGCCCGGCCTGATCAGGACCATCAGCCACTTGCGGTCGAAGTGGGTCCGAGTGGGGTTCGAGGGCGAGTCGGGTGCCACGTAGCTCTCGGTTACGATCCGCGCGCCGTGCGCCCCGGGAACGGTGGCCTTGGTCGCGGTGACCTTCACGTCCGTGACGCTCGTGTTCGTGCGGTCGGCCTGCTCGAGGTTGTCCACCACCTGATCGAGGGTGAACTTGAGATGGGGGTTCTCGAGCAGCAGGATCTCGCTCTGCGCTTTTGCGGCCGGGCTGCCGCCCCGGGTCACCTCGGTCACCGTGGATCCCGGCGGTTGGTCCGCGACGCTGCCGGGCTTGGCCACGAACCGGGCCGGGATGGCCACCACGTAACCGCTGCCGTGGTAGGCGGTGTAGCCGGTGGGCGCGTGGAACGAGCCGGAGAACGGCGAGCTGCTGCCGCCACAGCCGGCGGCCAGCACGCCGGCCGCGACGAGACCGCCGGTCAGGAGCCCACGGGCGTGCGGGCGGCGGCGAATCATTCGCCGCCCGCGTCGGTTCGAGCATTCCGTGTGGGCGTTCATGTCGGCGATCGGGGTGAATTCCGGGGAGAAGCGGCACGCGAGCCTGTCTCGTCCGATGCAGCGCTGCACCCGGTTGCCACTGGTACTCTCGCGTCAGCGGCTAAGGAGGACGACGGTGGACAGTAGAGGAGCGGGGCAGGTCGAAGAGCAGGGTCGGGAATCCGAGCAGGCGGGGGCGGCCGCCACCGAGGTGCCGCCGATGTCCGCCGAGACCCCGCCCGCCCCGCCCGGACAGGTGGCGGACCACGATCCGGCCCCCCAGCCTGAAGCTTCCGAGGAACCGTTAAT
>DATFDC010000420.1:0-3861 GCA_035252415.1 Solirubrobacteraceae bacterium | reverse complement strand
GTGGCGTTCCTGGCCGCGGCGTGCGCGGCGGTGTTCTGGCTGCCCAAGCACGCGCGAGCCGTTGCCCATTAAGGGCCTCGCTTCGCTCGTCATCCGTGGGGCCTGTTCCGCCCGGCATCCGTGCCGGGCGGGCGTCTTTCCTAGACCGAGATCGTCGTCCCGACCGTGGGCATCACGAACGCGTCGGGGAACTGCGTCGCGAGGCGGTGCACGGCCTTCCAACCGGTGCAGTGCGCGGGCGCCAGCAGGGCCGGCGACAGCTCAGCCAGCGCCTCCACGGTCGGCTCGATGATCGGCTCGAACATCGGGCCGCTCAGGTGAAACCCGCCGACGACCGCCGCGACCTCGTCGAGTCCGGTCAGCCGCCGCACGTAGCGCACGGTATTCACGATCCCGGCGTGACCGCACCCCGTGAGGACGACGAGCCCGCGGTCGCGCACTCGGACCACGAGCGCCTGGTCGTCGAGGATCAGCGGGTCGGCCTGCCAGGCCCCGGCGCGCAGCGCTTCGTGCCCCCGGAACCCGGTCTCGAACGGCGTGGTCCGGTCGACCTCGCCGGTGATCAGCACCGACCCGCCGAGCAGGAACGAGGGCTGGCGCTCCTCGACGATCGCGAAGCCCATGTCCTCGAGCGCACCGCGGCTGGTGACCGGCAACTCGGCCGGCTCGAGCCCCGGGAAGCTGATCCGCCGCCGGCTCCAGAACTCGGGGTGGATCATCACCGGGAGCCGGGTGCGGCCGAGCATCCGCACCAGTCCCTCGATCCCGGTCACGTGGTCCCAGTGTCCGTGGCTGAGCACGACCACCTCGATCTCAGAAGGGTCGATCCCGAGCCGGCGCATGTTCTCGGCCATCCCACCCGGCGATACGCCCGTGTCGAACAGGATCGTTCGCTCCCGCCCGCCGACCCTGACCCGCACGAGGGCGGAGAACCCCGGCTCGGCGATCAGGGCGTCCGGCACCCCGCTCTCCGGGCTGACCCGCGCGTCCGCCCGCGGCACGGCGCCGCCGAACATCCGCGGCCAGCTCAGGCGGGTGACCCCCGCCTGGTCGACCAGCAGCGCGTCGGTCAGGTTGTCGATCAGGATCGTGATCCGGATGCCGTCGACCGGCTCGAGCGCGATCGCCGTCATCCGTGGCTCCGGAGTTCGGCCGGTGGCCACACCTCCGCGCCCACCACGCCCGGCACGGCGGTGTCCCAGATCTCCGCGAGCTGCTCGACCTGGTCGGTGCCCAAGGGCTGAAGGAATCGCTCGCGGACCACGGCGTGGTGGGTGACCTGCGCCTCGCGGAGCTTGCGCAACCCACGGGGGGTGAGCGTGGCCAGGAAGCTGCGCCCATCCTCGGGGTCGCGCGTTCGCCTGACCAGGCCGTGGCGCTCGAGCTCGTCGATCACCCGGGAGATCTTGCTCGGGCTGACCAGCCGGCGCGCCCCGAGCTCGCCCATGCGTAGCTGGCTGCCAGGCGCGGAGACCAGGGTGATGAGCACGCCGTACTGGTCCAGGGAGAGGCCATTCGCCTCGGTCATCCGCCGGTCGAGCTCACCGGTGACGTGAGCATGGACGCGCAGGAACGCGCGCCAGGCCAGGAACTCGTCGCGAGTGAACGGATCCGGCTCGGGCAATTTATTTGCAGACTGCAAGTATTCTCCGCTATGGTTTATTTGCAGATTGCAAATACTATCCGACCGGGGGTCCTCGCAGATGTCCGTACTCGAAGTCGATCACGTAGGCACGCCGGCGCCGACGCCGGCCGACGCCGCCCACGTCCTGGGCCTGATCGGGGGTTATCAGGTCTCGCAGGCGATCTACGCCGCGGCCCGGCTGAACCTGGCCGATCTGATCGCGGCCGGCGTGGTGAGCAGCGACGAGCTGGCCGAGCGCGCCGGCGCCGTGCCCGACCGGGTACACCGGCTCCTGCGCAGCCTGGCCGGCCACGGGTTGTTCACCCAGACCGGCCCGCGCAGCTGGGAGCTCACCCCCGCCGGCCAGACGCTGCGCAGCGATGCGCCCGGATCGCTGCACGCGATGGCGGTGATGTGGAACGAGGAGCACTACGACGCGTTCCGCGGACTTCTCGACGCCGTGCGTTCGCCGAGTCCCGCCTTCGATCAGCGCTTCGGCACCGACTGGTGGACATATCTGTCGACTCACCCCGAGTCGTCGGCGAAGTTCAACGCCGCCATGGGCAGCATCGGCCGGAAGGTTCATGCCGCCGCGCTGGCCGCCGCGGATCTGTCCGGCGCGCGCCACCTGGTCGACGTGGGCGGCGGAGCCGGCGCCCTGACCGCGGCGTTCCTTGAGCGCTATCCGGACCTCCGGGCCACGCTCCTCGATCGCCCCCATGTGATCCCGGGCGCCGAGGAACTGCTGAGCGAAACCGGCGCGCGCGATCGGGTCGAGTTGGTGGCCGGCGACTTCTTCGAGTCGGTGCCCGCCGGCGGCGACGTCTACCTGCTCTCGATGATCCTCCACGACTGGACCGACGAGGAGGCCGGGCGACTGCTCGAAACCATCCGCCGGGCGATCCCCGCCACCGGCCGGCTTCTGATCATCGACGCAGTGCTCCCGCCCGGCGATACCCCGCACTTCGGCAAGCTGCTCGATCTCACGATGATGGCCATGCTGACCGGCCGGGAACGCAGCGAGGACGAGTTCGCCGCGCTGCTCGCCGGCGCCGGCTTCCGGCTCGTGGAGGTGGCGCAGATGGCCGCCCCCACGAGCCTGATCGAAGCCCGGCCCCGGTGATAAGTCCGCCGCGACCCGCCACGGCGGCGCCCGCACTCCGGCGCCGCCGCGGCCTGGTAGGTATATAACCTACCAGACTACATGACGAGCCGCGCCAATCCGCGCGGAGACCGATGAGATCGGACCTCTCCCGGGGTCCAAGTTGCGAATCAATACTCCCAGGAGGTCCCACAGTGAGCACCACAGCCACCCGGATCGGCACCATCAGCCTCGTGTGTCTTCCGACCGTCGACGTCGACCGCGCGATCGCGTTCTATGAGTCGCTCGGCTTCGAGAAGCGCACCGACGTCCCGTTCGGCGGCCAGTACCGCTGGGTCGAGGTCTACCCGCCCAGCGGCAACACGGGGATCGCATTGGCCCCGCCCCCGCCGGGCAAGGACGTGGAGCCGTACGAGACCGGCATCATCCTGAGCACCGACGACATCGACGCGACGCACGAGCAGTTCAAGGCGCTCGGGGTTGACGTCGACGCCGAGGTCTCGCGGATGGGTGATCCGGTTCCGCCGATGTTCTGGTTCAACGACCCGGCCGGCTACCGGCTAATGGTCGTCCAGCCGCAGGCCTGAGGCCCCCGGCAGCGCGGAGGGGCCGGCGGTCAGTCGCCGGCTCCTCCGATCCACAGCTGGAAGCTCGACACCCGGTTGCCCTTGACCTGAGCCGTCACGATGTCCAGCCGCGAGCCTTCCGCGATCACGGAGTGCCGGCTGTACACGATGGCCCACCCCCCGCGGCTCTTGATCGCCCGGGGGTAGAGCCGCTTGAGCGTTCCGAGGGTGTCGCCGACTCGCAGACCGCGGGTCGTCTGCCAATGCCGCCGGCCGGCGGCTCCCGAGATCGTGCCCGTCTGTGCGCGCACGGCCGCGCAGTACGGGTCAACCGAGAACGAGGTGAACAGGATCCGCAGCCCGAACTTGCGCCAGGTGCCCGTCCCGGTGCAGGAGTTGCCGTGGGTATGAACGTGCACCGCACTCGCGGCGCCGAGAGCGCGAACCGCGGCTGGGAAGGTCGGATGCGTCGACACATGCCAGGAACCCAGCGCGGTGACCCCGTTGCGCCCCGTTTGGATCGTCCCGCCCGGGCGGGCCGCGGCGGCGGGCGCCGCGACCGCCGCAGC
>DATFDC010000419.1:0-4891 GCA_035252415.1 Solirubrobacteraceae bacterium | reverse complement strand
CCCTCGCCGACCGCCCTCGCCGACCGCCCTCGCCGACCGCCCTCGCCGACCGCCCTCGCCGACCGCGCGGCGGCTCGGCGCTCGGGGTGCGGCCAGCTACGCGCCGCCGATGATGACCTTCATCACCTCGGTGGGGTTATCCATCGCGAACCGCAGCGCCTCGGGAGCCTTCTCCAACGCAAACCGGTGGCTGATCAGCCGCTCGAGCACGTCGACGTTGCGCTCTACCACGGCCACCGCCTGACCGAACTCGGCCGCGCCACAGCAGCTCACGCCGAGCAGGTCGAGCTCCTTCTCGGTCAAGATGCCGAGCCGGAACGTGACCTCATCGCCGGACATACCGACCTGCACCGCCCGCCCGGCCGAGGCGACCATGTCGACCATCGCGCGCACGGCGGCCGGCGCGCCCGTGGCGTCGAACACCACCGGCGGCCCGGCCGGACTGGCCCACCGGCGGGCGAAAG
Organism: Solirubrobacteraceae bacterium; assembly: GCA_035252415.1. Lineage (GTDB taxonomy): Bacteria > Actinomycetota > Thermoleophilia > Solirubrobacterales > Solirubrobacteraceae > Palsa-465. The sequence goes on along the minus strand of DATFDC010000419.1, from coordinate 4,427 downwards.
CCACCACCTCGGTCACGCCCGTCCACACGAGCGTCTCGGCCCCCATCGAGCGGCTGAGCTCGAGACGGCTGTCCTGCAGATCGACGACCAGTACCCGTGCGCCCCGCTCGGCGGCCACCAGCGCGATGCACTGCCCGATAGGTCCCGCGCCCATCACCACCACCCGCTCACCGCGCTCCACGCGCGCCCGGTTGACTGCCCGGACGCCGATCGACACCGGCTCGGCCAGGGCGGCCACCGCCGGGTCATCGGTCCGGATCGGATAGACCTGCTCCTCCGGCACCACGAGCTGCTCCTGCAGCCCGCCGTCCACGTGAACCCCGATCAGCTCGAACGCGTCGCACGTGTTCGGACGGCCCACCGCGCACGGGTAGCACTCCCCGCACGCCTGCAGCGGCCACACCGCCACGCGCTGGCCGACCGCCAACTCGCTCCGGCAGCCGGGCCCGAGGGCCACCACGCGCGCCCCGATCTCGTGACCCTGGATCCGCGGGAACTGCGAGCCACCCGCCGCCTCGGACAGCTCGCCGGCGAAGATGTGGTAATCCGAGCCGCAGATTCCGACCGCCTCGGGCGCGATCACTACCTCGTGCGCTCCCGGCGCGGCCGGTTCGGGACGCTCGAGCAGGGCCATTGCCCCAACACCCTCGGTGACCGCGGCGCGCATCAGGCCCCAGTCACGTTGATCTCGATCCGGACCCCGTTGGGATCCGCGAAGAACGCCTGGCGTGGCCCGCCTGGCACCCGATTGGTGACCGCCGCCACGCCACTGTGCTCGAGCCGGGCGACCACTCCGTCCCAGTCCGAAGCACTGAACGCCACGTGGTCGACCGGGCCCACCCCCGGATCGCGCGAAGGCACCTCGAGCCCGAGCTCGGCCGCGTGCGCCGCATAGGCGCCCCGCTCCGCGACGTGCAGGCAGGCCGGTCCGGAGCCATCAGCAGCCGCGTACAGCCAGTAGCCAGGAAACGCGAGCGGCGGTCGCTCGCCGACCGACAGCCCCACGACGGAGCAATAGAAGTCGCGCGTGCCATCGATGTCATCCGCGAGCACGAGCACGTGCTCGAGGGCTCCGATGCTCATGCCTGCCGCGGCTGGGCCCCCGCCGGAGCCGGAGACGGCGCCGCCGAGCCGTCCCCACCGTTGCGACCCCGCAACAGGTAAGCCGACTGGAGCAGCTCGGGCTTCTCGCGCAACTCGCTGGCCAGGCCGGAGAAGCGGATGCGGCCACCCTCCATCACGTAGGCCTGATTGGAGACGCCCAGCGCGAGCGTCGCGAACTGCTCGATCAGCAGCACGCCGATGCCCGATTCGGCGATCGACTTGATCGTGGGCACCAGGCGGTTGACCACGACCGGCGCCAACCCGAGCGAGAGCTCGTCGATGATCACGTAGCGCGGGTGGGACACGAGCGCCTGGGCCAGGACGACCATCTGCTGCTCGCCGCCCGAGAGCGAGCGGGCCGCGTAGCTGAGCCGCTTCTCGAGCTCGGGGAACAGCTCCAGGGACCGCTTGCGTCCGGCTTCGGCGTCGGAGCTCGACAGCGTGTAGGTGGCGACGCGCAGGTTCTCGGCCACGGTCAGCTCGGGGAGCAGGCGCCGGCCCTCGGGCACGATCGCCACCCCCGCTGAGCGGATCCGCTCCGGCCGCCGCCCGGCCAGATCGGCGCCGTCGAGCAGGACCTTGCCGCTGACCGGCTTGATGATCCCGCCCACCGAGAGCACCATGCTCGACTTGCCTGCCCCGTTGGGACCGAGCAGCGCGGTGACCTCGCCGGCCGGGATCTCCAGCGACACGTCGCGCACGACGTTGCGCCCGCCACGGGCGACTGTGAGCCCTTCCAGGGCGAGCACGTCGCGGCCGGTGCTCATGCGGCGACCTCCTCGGTCCCCAGGTAGGCGCGTATGACCTGCTCGTCGCGGAGCACGTCGGCGGTCGGCCCTGAGGCGATCAGCTTGCCGAAGTCGAGCACGGCGGTCACGTCACAGCAGGCCGAGACTAGGCTCATGTCGTGGTCGACCAGGATGACCATGGCGCCCATGTGATCGGGAATGGCCCGGATGACCTCGCCGAGCAGCGCGCTTTCCTCGTCGGGGAGACCGGCGGCGGGCTCGTCGAGCAGGACCAGCCGGGGCTTGCCGACCACCGCGCGGGCCACTTCCACCAGCCGGCGCTCGGCGGCGCCCAGCGTTCCCACCTTGGCGTTCGGGTCCACGCGGAGCTTCACGAAGTCGATCGCCCCGAGCACGTCGTCGCGTCGTGACCCGCCGGTCGCCTTGGAGTGCTCGTGGATCATCGCCACGTTGTCGTAGACCGACAGCTCCTCGATCGCCTGCTCGGTCTGGAATGTCCGTCGCACCCCCCAGCGCGCCCGCCGGTAGTGGGCCATTCTCAGCAGATCCTCGCCGAACGCGGTGATCTGGCCGGAGACCGGCTTCACGAACCCGCTCAGCACGTTGAAGAACGTGGTCTTGCCGGCGCCGTTGGGTCCGATCAGACCGCAGGTGCCCCGCTCGAACTTCACGCTCATGCCATCGAGCGGAGTGACCCCGCCGAACCGAACCGTGAGGTCGGAGACCTCGATCACGATGCCTGCTCCCGCTCAGGGGTCCGCCGCACGAACAGACCGCGGATCAACCGCCCGAGCTTGGCCAGGTCCTTGGGCATCTGTTCGACGATCCCGCGCGGCGCGGTGGTCAGCACCTGGAGCACGCCGATGCCGAACAGGATGGTCAGCCAGTCCGGGGACACGCCCCAGTCGTTCAGGAGTTGCTGGAGGAACTTGAGCAGGAACGCGGCCACCACGGCACCGCTCATGCTGTACGTGCCGCCCATCAGCACGACGGCGAGCAGCGTGATCGAGTCCTGGGTCGAGAAGGTCAGCGAGTTCAGGTAGTGGTAGAAGCCGGCCACCAGGCCTCCGGCCACGCCGGTGATGAACGACACCAGCGCGAACGCCCACAGCTTGTACAGCGTCGTGTTGATCCCGCCGGCCAGCGCGGCTGACTCGCTCTGGCGGATCGCCGCCCACGCTCGTCCCGGACGGCCGCGCAGATGTACCAGCACGAGCAGGAACATCAAGACCGCGACGACCAGCGAGTAGCGGAAGAAGGCCGGATCGGTTGTGGCAATGCTCGGCCGGCGGATCGGCGGGATGTGCACCGTGCTCGCGTCGTAGCCGGTGAAGCCGTGCCCGCCGTTGGGGAAGTTGATGTTCTGGAGGACCACGGTGATCGCGCCGGCCAGCATCAGCGTGATCAGGGCCAGGTAGAGGCCGCTCATCCGCAGCGCCGGCAAGCCGACCAGCGTGCCCAGTCCCATCGTGATCAGACCGGCCGCCAACAGGACGAGCGGGTACGGGAGGCCGGTTGCGAACAGCAGCCGCGCGGCCACCCACGCGCCCATGGCCAGCACCGCCCCCTGGCCGAGCGAGACCATGCCCACGCGGCCGACCAGCACCCCGAGCCCGAGCGTGACGATCGAGTAGATCGCCACCTGGGTCCAGGCGTTGACGTAGTAGAGGCTGAAGATCGACGGGATGAACAGGAACGCGCAGATGACCAGCGCGACGATCACCCCCGGGCGCACGAGCGCGCGCGGCTCGACGCCACGCCCGAAGCGCTCGCTCGCAGTCGGCGTTGCGTCCGTCGCCGCCGACTCGCTCGTTGCCGCCCCCGCCTCGGTCTTCACCCCGGATTCGATCGTCTACACCCCCTGCCGTCCAACCGTGATCACGCGCCGGCGGTTGAGCACGAGCAGCGCAATCGCCGCGAGCACGAACGGGGTCATGTCGCGGTAGTTCGAGACCGACTGGATCGGGGTGAGCTCGGCATCGATTACCCCGATCACCAGCGCGGCCACGAACGTGACCACGATCGAGCGCAGCCGCGCGATCAGCGTGGCCGCCAGCGTGAAGATGACCAGGAAGGTCAGGGTGGTCGGATCGAGTGCCACCAGGTCGGCCAGCAACACGCCCGCGATCCCGGACAGCACGCCGCAGCCGAACCACGCCGCCGCGGTCACCCGCCGCACCGGGACACCCAGCGAGGCGGCGATGTCGCGGTCGTTGGCGATCGCCCGCATGGCCGTCCCGAGCTTCGTGAAGCGCAGGAAGGCGGCCGTGAACGCGGTGATCACCAGTCCCAGAGCCAGCGCGATCACGTTGGTGTACGTGACCGAGATCTGGCCGAGCTGGAACGTGTTGTTGTCGGTCGGAACCGTCAGCGCGCGCGAGGCGCCCCCGCTCGAGGGCCACAGCAGGTCCATCACCCCGAGCAGGATCAGGGTCAGCCCCAGCGTCGCCGTCGCCTTGACCAGTGGGTCGCGGTGGGCCAGCGCGGGGCCGAACACCATTCCGTAGGCGAGCGTGATCACCCCGCCGAACAGCACCGAGGCCAGGGCTGCCGGCCAGAAGCCGAACCCTGCGT
>DATFDC010000418.1:0-5006 GCA_035252415.1 Solirubrobacteraceae bacterium | reverse complement strand
GGGCGACGAGGTTGTGCTGCTGGCCACCAAGAGCCAGGACACGACCAGCGCGCTCACCGACCTGCGCGGCGCGGCCCCGATCAGCACTCCGGTGGTGTGCGTTCAGAACGCGGTCGAGAACGAGCGCGTCGCGCTGCGCCTGTTCACGAATGTGTACGGAGCCGTGGTGATGGCGCCGACCGCGCACCTCGAGCCGGGCATCGTCCAGGCCTACGGAACCCGGGGTGTCGGGGTGATCGACGTCGGGCGTTATCCCTCGGGGGTCGACGAGGTGTGTGAGCAGGTGGCGGGTGCGCTCGAGGCCTCCGGGTTCAGCTCGAGGCCGCGGCCGGACATCATGGGCTTCAAGCACGCCAAGCTGCTGGCCAACCTGGGCAACGCGGTCGACGCGATCTGCGAGCCGGGCGAGGCCGCGTCAGAGGTCATGAGGCTGGCCAAGGAGGAGGGGAGGGCGGCCCTCACCGCGGCCGGGGTCGAGTTTGTCGCCGAGGAGGTAAACGACGTGCAGGCGCGCTGGGAGCGCCTCGACCTGCAGCCGATCGAAGGCCGGCCTCGCGCGGGCTCCTCGACCCGTCAAAGCTTCGTCCGCGGCACGCCCACGGTCGAGACCGACTACCTGAACGGCGAGATTGCTCTCCTCGGGCGGCTGCACCGCGTGCCCACGCCGGTCAACGACGCGCTGTGCGAGCTGTCCGATCGCCATCTGCGCGAGCGGCGGGAGCCGGGCACGCTGCCCGCCGAGGAGGTCCTGGCCTGGGCCGGCGCGGGACACTACGCCGATGGACCCGTTCGTCGCTGACGGCGCGGCCGAGATCGCCTCCCGCGCGCACCGCGAGCTCGAGGCGCTGGTCGGCGTCTCCTCGCCCTCGGGCGACGTGGACGGGGCCGAGGAGGCCCTGGCGGTCTGCGCCGCGCTCCTGCCTCCCCAGGCCGAGATCGAGCGGGCGGAATGCTCCACCCCCGGCAGTGCGCCCGACCTGATCGCTCGAATCAGGGGACACGGCACCGGCACGCTGCTGCTGCTGGGCCACGTCGACACCGTGATCGGGCACTCCTCGCACACGCCGCTGCGCCGCGAGGGCGACCGCCTGTACGGCCCGGGCACGGTCGACATGAAGGGTGGAGTGGTGCTTTCGCTCGGGGTGGCCCGGGCGCTCGCGGCGCGGCCCGACACATTCGCCGAGGTGTCGCTGCTGTTGGTGACCGACGAGGAGTGGCGCCGGCACAAGTTCCGCCACATCGAGCGGTTCGCCGGCTACCACGCCTGCCTGTGCTTCGAGGGCGGGCAGCTGAGCGCCGACGGCGACGAGGGCGTCGTCGTCAAGCGCAAGGCGGCCGGGACCATGCGGGTGGGGGCCACCGGCCGGGCGGCGCACTCGGGCAGCGCGCCCGATCAGGGCCGGAACTCGCTGCTCGCGCTGGCCGCGGTCGCGATCGAGACGGCCCGGCGCCACGACCCCGACGGGCCCGAGCGATTGAGCGTGGTCCCGACGATCCTGCGCTCGGGCGACGCATTCAACGTGGTGCCCGCCGAGGGAGAGCTGCTGTTCGACATGCGGGCGGACTCGAGTGATTCGTTCGAGGCCGTGCGGGCCGGCGTCCCACGCGAGCGCGACGGCGTCACGCTTACGGCGGAGATGCAGCGAGTGTGGCCGGGAATGGACTCGATCGAGGCCACGCGCGAGTTGCTCGAACGGGCTGGCGATCGGCTGGGGCGGGCGATCGTCGGGGTGTCTCGCGGTGGCGCGAGCGACGCCAGCCATTTCGCCCCGAGCATCGCCCTGACCGTGGACGGCCTCGGCCCCCGTGGCGGGGCGGCGCACAATCCCGGAGAGTTCGTGCTGGCTCCGTCGCTGCGCGGGCGGGCCGAGGTGGCGCTGGCCCTGGCCGCCCAGGTGCTCGCTGATTCTTAGCCATCGCTTCAGATCGCCGGTTCGGAGCGTGCGATCCTTGTCTACGTGAGCGTGTCTGCCCCGCCGCCGCGTACCCGCACCCCGGTTCGCCGGGGCCAGACCCAGTTCGAGGGGCTGGTCGTCCTGGCCGGAATCGTGGCGATCATGTGGATCCTCGAGGCGATCAATTCGCTGGACTCCAACCGGATTGCCCAGAGCGACGGCATCTTCGCCCGCAACCTCGATCACATCTGGGCGATCTTCACCGCTCCGTTCCTGCATTTCAGCTGGCAGCACCTGATCGCGAACACGGTCCCGTTCCTGTTCATGGGCGTGATCATCGCCATGCAGGGCGCCCGTCGGCTGCTGCTGGTCACCCTGGTCATCATCGTCGTGGGCGGTCTGGGCACCTGGTTGATCGCCCCGTCGGGGACCGACACGGCGGGTGCCAGCGGCGTGGTGTTCGGCTATGCCACCTACCTGTTCGCGCGGGGGTTCTTCAACCGCAGCGTGCTCGAGCTGCTCACCGGCCTGGTCGTCGGCGTGGTGTGGGGCGGGGCCCTGCTCTCAAGCGTCGTGCCGCACACCGGCGTGTCGTGGCAGGGGCACGTGTGCGGGGCGATCGGGGGTGTGGTCGCGGCCTATCTGATGCGGCGCGACCGCCCGGCCAAGCCCGGCTCAAAACCCATGAGCCCGCTCGACCGCGCCCTGGCGTCCTAGAAGCTAGCCTCCCCCCGAGTGAGGATCTTCTCGGGCATCCAGCCGACCGGCCGCAAGCACCTCGGCAACTACATCGGCGCGCTCGTCCAATGGGTCGCCCTCCAGGAGCGCGGCGAGGCGATCTACTGCCTGGTCGACCTGCATGCGATGAGCGTCCCGTGGGAGCCCGCTGGCCTGCGTGAGGCCGTGTACGACACCGCGGCCACGCTGCTGGCTGCCGGGCTGGACCCGGAGCGGTGCATCTTCTTCCGCCAGGGCGACGTGCACGAGCACACCGAGCTGACGTGGATGCTCTCGAGCGTCACCGCCTACGGCGACCTGACCCGCATGCACCAGTTCAAGGAGAAGTCGGCCTCCCAGCGCGAGCTGGTCTCGGCGGCGTTGCTCTACTACCCGGTGCTGATGGCCGCGGACGTGCTCGCGTACCGCGCCACGCACGTGCCGGTGGGCGACGACCAGCGCCAGCACATCGAGCTGATGCGCGACGTCGCCGAGCGCTTCAACGGGCGCTTCGGGGACACCCTGGTCGTGCCGGACGGCTTCTACCCCGAGGTCGGCGCGCGGATCATGGACCTCCAGTACCCCGAGCGCAAGATGTCGACGACCGGGGGAAGCCCCCAGGGGACCGTGTACATCCTCGACGACCCCAAGACCGTGGCCAAGAAGGTCCGCTCGGCGGTCACGGACTCGGGCACCGACGTCGTCCGGGGGCCCGACAAGCCCGGGATCACCAACCTGATCGAGATCCTGGCCGCGGTCCGGGGCAGCACGCCCAATGAGGTCGAGGCGTCGTTCAACGGCTCCGGCTACGGGGCGTTCAAGCAGGCGGTGGCCGACGCCGTGGTCGAGTACCTGGCCCCGGTCCGGGAGCGCTATTACGAGCTCCGCGCCGACGAGACGGAGCTCGAGCGGATTCTCGGTGCCGGGGCTGAGAAGGCGGCCGCCATCGCCTCGGAGACGATGGTCGACGTGCGGCAGGCGATGGGCGTCGGACCGGTCCGACCCCGGCAGTAGCCTGCCGACGATGCGGATCGCCGACCTCGAGCTGGACCTTGACGTATTCGCGGGCCCGTTCGACCTGCTGCTCACGCTGGTCCTGCGCGAGGAGATCGACCTGCTCGAGGTCGACCTGGCCGAGGTGGTGATCGCCTACATCGACCATCTGGAGCGACGCGGCGAGCTCGATCTCGAGGCCGCCACCGAGTTCCTGGTCCTGATCGCCGCCCTGCTCGAGCTCAAATCGCGGCTGCTCCTGCCGGGCCAGGAGGTAGATGAGCTGATCGAGCTCGATCCGGGGGAGGCGGCCGAGGAGCTGTTGGCCAGGCTGCTCGACGCTCACCGCTACCGGTCCGCGGCCGAGCACCTGCGCGATCGCCTGGCCGGCCAGGAGGGGCACCGGTTCCGCTCGGCACCCCTGCCGCCCGCGATCCGCCGCGCCTCGCTGGACGAGGCCGGCGCGGTGTATGACCCGGCGCGGCTGGCGTCGGCGATCGGCGATCTGCTGAAGATCCCCGAGCCGGTCGACGTCCGCCACATGGTCGGGTCGCGCGTCACGGTGGCCGAGCGGCTGACCCATCTGCGTGCGCTGCTGCGCAGGGGGAGCTTCAACTTCGACGAGGCGGTCGCCCGGGCCGACCGGGTCACGGTCGCGGTGACCCTGTACGCCGTGCTCGAGCTCTTCAAGCAGGGCGAGCTGAGCTGGACCCAGGAGGAGCCGTTCGGGGAGATCACGATCGAGCCGCGGCGTGCGAACGGCGCGGTGGCTCCTGCGGAGCGGCTGACCGCATGAGCCTGGGCCTCGAGAGCACGGTCGAGGCGCTGCTCTTTCTCAGCGCCGACCCGGTCGAAGCCGACGCGCTGGCCGCGGCCACCGGCGCCGAGCTGCACGAGGTGGTGTCGGCTTTGGAGCGGCTGCGCGAGCACTACGAGTTCGAGCGGCGCGGCCTCGTCCTGCGCGAGCTGGCTGGCGGGTGGCTGCTCTCGACCCATCCCGAGGCCGAGCCCGCCGCGCGGCGCCTGCTGGCTCGTCCCCGCACCCCGCCGCTCACGCCGGCGCAGGCCGAGACACTGGCCATCGTGGCCTACCTGCAGCCGGTCTCTCGGCCCGAGATCGCCCGGATCCGCGGCGTCAACGCCGAGTCGGCCGCGGCCACCCTGCTCGAGCGCGGGCTCATCGAGGAGTCGGGCCGCTCCCAGTTCGGCGCTGTGTTGTACCGCACGAGCGAGCTGTTCCTGCGGCTGTTCGGCCTGGGTTCACTGGAGGAACTGCCGGCGGTGTCGGAATTCGATCCGTCCCCCGAGCTCGAGGCCGAGCTGCGCGAGCGGCTGCTCCAGGCCGGCGAGGCGCGCGCGGCGGGGTGATCGCGGTGGCGCCCGAGACCCGCGCTTCTATGA
>DATFDC010000417.1:0-10859 GCA_035252415.1 Solirubrobacteraceae bacterium | reverse complement strand
TTCGCGAGAACTGGCGCGAGGGCACGCGTAACGGCGACGACATCCCCTTCGCCTACACCTGCCCGAGCCCCGGTCACTACCCGTGGCAGTGGTACTGGGACTCGTGCTTCACCGCGATCAGCTGGCGGCACTTCGACCCCGACCGGTCACGGCGCGAGCTCGAGTCGCTGCTCGCCGCCCAGCGCGAGGACGGCTTCATCGGGCACACGATCTTCTGGAACACGCCGCTGACCGGGCGGCGCAAGTTCACCTACAACGTGACGTCCCCGACCGCCCCGATGACCGCGAGCATCCAGCCGCCGGTGCTCGCCTGGGCCTGGGCGATCGCCGTGGGCGACCCGACCCATAACCCAAAGATCAACCGCCACTACGACTGGCTGGCCGCCAACCGCGACCTCGACGGCGACGGGCTGATCTGGATCGTCCAGCCCGACGAATCGGGACTCGACGCCTCCCCCCAGTTCGATCCGATCTGGCGCTGGAAGGCCCACGACCGCCCGGGATTCATCCTGCTCGTGCAGCGGAACCGCCACGAAAACTACGACCTGAAGCGCATCGCAGCAAAAGGCGGGCCGGTGTGCTGTGAGGTCGCCACCAATGTCCTCCACGCGCTCTCCCTGCACGCCCTGAAAAAGCCCTCGCTGACCCCCACGATCGTCGAGCGCATGTACAACGAGGCCACCGGCCTGTTCGAGCCGCTCGTCGAGCCATCCCCAAAGCACCCCACTCCCGTCACCTGGGCCGCCCTGTCTCCCCTGGCCCTCCCCGACCTACCCGAGTCCATCGGCCGCCGCCTCGTCGAGGAACACCTGCTCGACCCGAGCCGCTTCTGGCTCCCGATCCCGCCGCCGTCCGTTCCCCCGACCGAACCATCCTTCTCGACGCGCGAGGATGGCTTTCTCTGGATCCGGCGCTACTGGCGCGGACCCACGTGGATCAACTCGGCCTGGCTGATCTGGCTCGGCCTGGTCCGCCTCGGCTACGACGAACAGGCCGACGAGCTGGCCAGCCGTCTCGGCCAGGCCGTCCGACAAAGCCGCCTGCGCGAGTACTATCACCCGTACACCGGTCGCGGGATGGGCGCCGTCGACTTCGCCTGGTCGTCGCTGATCCTCGAGCTGCTCGCCACCGATCGAGCAACTGCGGCTCGGAGCTACCTGACGTAGCTCTCCATCGCCCCGACGTACTCCTCGAACCCCCGCTCGACCGACACCGCACTCTCCGGCGGCAACCAGAACACGACACGGCTCACACCCGCCGAAGCGAGCCGCGAGATCCGCTCCGGATCGGGCGCCATCCCGACCACGGTCACCGGGATCGGATCCCGCCCGGCGTCAGCCGCGCGCGCCTGGAGCTCGCCGATCCGAGCCGCCAGGTCCTCGTCGGACATCCGGTTCGGCATCCACTCGTCCCCATACTCCAAGACCCGATCGAGCACCCGAGCCCCATTGCCGCCAACCAAAACCGGCGGGTGCGGCTTCTGCACGGGCTTCGGCCAGCACCAGATCTTCTCGAAGCCGACGTACCGGCCCGAGTAGCTCGCCTCGTCCTGGGTCCAGATCGCCTTCATGGCCTCGATCCGCTCGCGCATCACCCCGAACCGCCGCGACGCCTCAGTGCCGTGGTTTCGCATCTCCTCGACGTTCCAGCCCGCGCCCACCCCGAACAGGAAACGGCCGCCGGACAGCACATCGATCGACGCCACCTCTTTCGCCGTGATGATCGGATCGCGCTCGATGACCAGGCAGATCCCGGTCCCGATCAACAGCCGCTCGGTGGCCGCCGCAGCCGCGGTCAGCGCGACAAACGGGTCATAGGTGCGGCTGTAGTACGAGGGCAGCTCCTCGCCGCCGGCCCAGCGCGACTCCCGAGAAGACGGGATGTGGGTGTGCTCGGGGAACAACAGGCACTCGAACCGGCGCTCCTCGGCCATCACCGCGATCTCAGCCGGCGTTTGTACCGACTCGGTCGGAAATATCGCCACGCCGAATTTCATCGCGCGTTCACCCTATTCACCGTAGCTGACCCAGGCACCGCGCTACCGTAGTCCCCATGGCTACAGAACACGAAACCGACACCGGGCGCGAGGTCAAGCTCTCAGACGATGAGTGGCGCGCGCGCCTGACCCCCGAGCAGTACAACGTCCTGCGCGAGCATGGCACCGAGCGGCCGTTCACCGGCGAGTATGTCCACGTCAAGGACGACGGCACGTACCGGTGCGCGGGCTGCGGCGCCGTGCTGTTCAACTCCGACACGAAGTTTGAGTCGGGTACCGGCTGGCCGAGCTTCTACGAGCCCGCCGTTGCGGAGAACGTCGAGACGCGCGAGGACCGCAGCCTGTTCATGCGCCGCACCGAGGTCGTGTGCAAGCGCTGCGGCGGCCACCTCGGCCACGTGTTCGACGACGGTCCCGCGCCGACCGGCCTGCGCTACTGCATGAACTCCTGCGCGCTCGACTTCGAGCCGCAGTCGACCAGCTAGTCCGGGGAGCGCTCGGTCATCTGCCGCTCGCGCCGGCGGACGACGAGCGCGAACCCGACGAACATCGCCACCATCACCCCGAGGCCGACCAGCCCGGCCTGGGCCAGCACGTGCGCCGCGGCCTTGCCGCCGTAGTAGCCGACGAGCCCGTACGTCACACCCCAGGTGATGCCGCCGAACGCGTTCCAGAAGAAGAAGCGTTTGATCGGCATGCGGTTGATGCCGGCCAGCCAGGCGGTGGCGAAGCGCACCAACGCGATCCAGCGCCCCAGGAACACCGCCTTGGCCCCGTGGCGCTTGAAGAATCCGTCTCCGTAGCGGACCGCGTGCACCCGGTGGTGCAGGAACGGCCCGGGCGCCATGAACACGGTGCGCCCGTACCGGCGCCCGAGCCAGTATCCGATGTTGTCTCCAACGATCGCCGACGTCACCCCGATCAGGATCACCAACCAGATCTGGAGCTTGCCCTGACTGGCCAGGACCGCCGCGGCCACGAGCGCGGTCTCGCCGGGCGACGGGATCCCCATCGATTCGAGTCCGATGATCGCCGGCAACAGATAGCCGAGGTTGTCGGACAGCCCGATGATCGCGCCGTACGCGATGAAGATGCCCCCGAGACGCCCCATCAGCCTCAGCCGTTCTCGAGCACCACCAGCAGCGACAGCCCGGCCGGCATCGTCCGCCCGCGCGCCAGCCACCGCGCCTCGAGCCGCAGCGGCCGCTCGAGCACGTCGTTGAGCCACTCGGGCCCGAGGGTCAGGTCGGGCTTGTAGTCCCCGTTCGGCTGACGAAGCCGGCGACGCTCGGCCAGACGCACCACGGCCGCCGGTGCCAGGAGCAGCCCGTTGAACGAGGTCATCCGCCGCACGCGCCAGCCCGCGTCCGAAGCCGCCGCCCGCAGGCGCCCCCGCGAGTACCGCCGATAGTGATGATTGGCCACGTCGTGTGTCGACCACAGGCCCTGATAGGCCGGCACGGTCACGAGCAGGAAGCCACCCGGCCGGCACACGCGTCGCAGCTCACCCAGGGTCACGCGGTCATCCGGCGTGTGCTCGATCACGTCCAGGCAGGTGATCAGGTCGAACGTCCCGTCCTCCCACGGGAGCTCCTCGAGCCGGCCCTCAAGCACCTCCCCGCACCCTCGGGCGCGCGCCACCCCTGCCGCCCCCGGGTCGAGCTCGATCCCGCACACCTCCCCATAGCGACCGAGCTCCTCGAGCGTGCGACCCGACCCGCACCCGGCGTCGAGCACCCGCGCGCCCGCCGCCACCGGCAACCGATCGAGCTCCGCCCGGATGATCCGCCGTCGCCCGCGATACCACCAGTGGCGGTCGTCGAGCTCCAGCATCGCGTTCATCAAGCGTTCGTCCATATTCAAGAATCCTCGGGTGGGCCTCGCTTGGGAATCCGGCCCGATGCTTCCCGGGGACTAAAACGTACCGTGGCCGGATTCCCCTAGCTCGGCGTCCATGGGGCCGTTCCGCCGGGCATCCATGCACCGGCGGCCGCTACACCACCGCCAGCGGCTCCTCTTCCTGCGCGGTCGCCACCGGCAACCGCAGGGTAAAGGTTGCGCCGGGCAGCTCGGTGCGCTCGAGGACCAACTCGCCACCCATGCGCTCAGCCAGCTCGCGCCCGATGGCCAGCCCGAGGCCGAACCCCGCGGTTCCGCCGGTGGCCCGGCCGCGCTGGAAGCGCTCGAAGATCAGCTCCCGCTCCTCGGTCTCCACCCCCGGGCCCTCGTCGCGGACGCTCACCGAGGCTTGCCCGTGGTTGCGCAGCTGGACGGTGATCTCTCCGCCCTGGGGGCTGACGCGGACCGCGTTGTCGAGCAGGATCCGCACGATCCGCGCGATCCCCCCGGGGTCGCCGCACGCCCAGACCCGCCCGGCGGAGTCGTCGAGGGTCGAGACGATCCCGCGCTCCTCGGTGCCCAGGTCGAACTAGGCGATCACCGCACGGCTCAGCTCGCCCAACTCGACCGGCTCGGAGCGCAACTGGACCTGGGCGTCGAGCCGGCTCAGGTCGAGCAGGTCGGCGGCCAGCCGGGCCAACCGGCGCGACTGGGTGCGGGCCCGGCCGAGCAGCGAGCGAGCGTCGGCCAGGTCAAGCGCCCCGCTCTCCAGGTCGTCGTGGAGCAGCTCGAGCATCCCGTCCAGCGAGGCCAGCGGCGTGCGGAGCTCATGCGAGGCGGTCGACACGAACGCCCGGCGTGCCTCCTCCTGCTGTTGTAGACGCCGCTGCATCTGGTCGAAAGCCCGGGCCAGGTCGCCCACCTCGTCGCGGCGGCGGTCGGCCGGCACAGCGACCGGCGGGCCCTCGGAGGCAAGCTGGAGGGCCGCGTGGTGCAAGCGCCGTAGCCGGCGGACCAGCGTGGCCGACAGCGGAATCCCGAGCAGCAGCGTGATCGCGAGTGCGGCCAGGGCGGCGGTCAGGAATGCCCGGCGCACGGTGGCCACGCCGTCGCTCAGCGTGTCAAGGGGCTTGCGCACGGCGAGCACCCAGTGCTCGGGATGGCCTTCCTTTATGCCCGGGCTCGTGAACCAGATGGCTTCCCTGACCACCTGTGTGCCGCCAACCGACCCGAAACTGTAGACCCGGCGATGTGTGCGAAACGCCGTTGCCACATCGTCGAACGGGTCCTCCCTGGCGATGTCGGGACTGGGCGAGACCACCACCGACTGGGAGCCGTAGCCCGAGATGTCCGCGTATCCGCGCAGCGCGACCTCGGAGGCGACGCCGGACGACACCAGGCTGCTCGCCGCTTTGCGTAACTTGGTTTGCGCGGCCACGCCGTCGTTGTACTGCTGGAGGAGAGCCTTGTACTGATGCTGCTCCTCCTTCGCGTTCCTGCGCGGGTTTGGGCCGATCGAAGCCCCTCCCGTGCCCTGCGCGGGGGTCTTGCGGGAGGGTGGCTGCGGCTTGGACTGCGTATAGGCCACCTTGCCCGGATCGAATCGTCGGGTGGTGAACGCCGCCGTGGCCCTCGTCCCCTGCAACTCCTGCTTGAGCGTGGCCAACTCGGCGTTGCGCAGCGAATGCTCGAGCGGACCGAGCAGCGCCACCGCGGCCACGATCAGCGTGGCGACCGACGCGGCCAGCACCGCGCCGATGATTCGTCCTCGCAGACCGAGGGCGCCGAGGAGTCGCGCCCGCATGCGCTACGGCCCCCTCAGCCGGTACCCCGCGCCGCGCACGGTGAGGATGTAGCGCGGCTTGTCGGGCTCGGGCTCGAGTTTCTCGCGCAGGTGGCGGATGTGCACGTCGATCGCCCGCGGGTCGCGGTAGGCGCTGTCGCCCCAGATCGCCCGCAGCAGCTCCTGGCGGTTCAGCAGCCGGCCGGGATCGGCCATCAGCGCGTCGAGCAACTCGAACTCCGAGAAGGTCAGCCGCACCGGTCGCGTATCCATCGTCACCTCGCGCTGGGCCCGGTCGAGCACGATCGGACCGACCACCAGCACCTCGTCGCCCATCGCCCGGGTGCCGGCCCGCCGCAGCACCGCGCGGATGCGGCTGCGCAGCTCGGCGAGGCCGAACGGCTTGGTCACGTAGTCATCGGCGCCGGCCTCCAGGCCGAGCACGGCGTCGGCCTCGGAGTCGAGCGCGGTGAGCATGATGATCGGAACCACGTTGCGCCGCGCCCGCAGGGTCCGGCACACCTCGTAGCCGTCCGGACCAGGGCCGAGCGCGACGTCGAGCAGGATGATGTCGAAGTGATCGGTGCTGGCCCGGTCGATCGCCGAGCGTCCGTCTCCCACCGCCATGACCCGGTGGCCCTCGCGCGAGAACGAGCGCGTGAGCATCTCGCGCAGGTCTGATTCGTCATCGACGACCAGGATTACCAGCGATGCGTCACTGCTCCGCGCGCCCGACGCAGGAGATGGCGTAGTGCGACCCGTAGACATCAACTCTTACCGCCACGATCGTAGCGCCGCCAAAAAACCTCAATCTAGGCGGCCGACCAACTCCAGCTCGTGAGCCCGCGCCGCCGCGGCATCTCGCGCCGGCACCTCGACGGCCCGCGGCGCCAGTCTTCCGGCCACCGCGACCGCCCACAACACGGTCAGCCAGGTCACCGTGGCCAGCGTCACGTGGACCCAGACCATGTCCGACGGCAGCTTCAATTCGTACTGGACGCTGCCCACGAGTCCCTGCGCGGCCAGCAGCACACCGAGCACCGTGAGCGGCTCGAGCATGCGCGAGTTCGCGTCCCGGTGGCGGTGCAGCAGCCACACGAGAATCACGATCACCCCGAACACCGCCGCGATCGTGGCGTGCTCGTGGATCGTCCAGGTCAGCGTGTCGGCTCCTTTGAAGTGCAGCCGATGGACGACCTGGCCGGTGAACCCGCCCGAATGCGGACCGGCCGCGGTGGCCGCGGTCCCGGCGAAGATCGTCAGCGCGCCGAGTGGCAGGAGCGCACGCACGGCCCACACCCCTGACCGGTCGTCAGACACCGGCCGCGATCCGGGCTCGAATGTGGCTCGCCAGGCCAGCGCCACGCCCGCGATGAGAATCAACATAGAGAGGCCGAAATGGCCCATCACGAACCCGGGCGCAAGGTGCTCGCGAACCGTGAAGCCACCCAGGACCGCCTGGGCCAGCACGCCGGCCGGGAGCAGCCAGGCCAGGATCGCCAGATCGCGCCGGAACGGCCGGCGGGTCAACGCGAGCACGGCCGCCACCACCGTGATCACCCCGACCACACCGGAGATGGCCCGGTTGCCGAACTCGATCAGCGCGTGCGTGCTGAGCGGCGGCAGCGGAGTTCCGCCGCATTTGGGCCAGTTCTCACAGCCGAGCCCCGAGTCGGTCAGGCGGACCGCCGCGCCGGTCAGCACGATCAGGGTCAGCGAGGCCAGGGTCACGTAGGCCACGCGGCGGAACTGGGCGGGGGTGACGGCGAGCCGATCCAGCATTCAGGGCAATGGTATTGGCCGACCGGCCAAAGCGTGAGCTCCGGTGGCGTGGATCAGACCGAGGCGTCGAAGATCTGACAAGCCGCCGGGAATCAGGCGGCCCGCCGGCCCAACCGCCGCTGCGCGGCCTGGCACACCGCCCGCACCTGCTCGACGGTCAGCGCGGGGCTCATCGGCACCGCCAGGTTCGTGCGGGCGGCCTCGTCGGTCACCGGCAACTCAGCTTCGCCGGCGAATTCCCGGAGCGCGGGCTGCCGGTGGGCGGGAACCCGGTAGTAGGCCCGGTTCCCGATCCCCTCAGCGCTCAACCCCTCCCCGAGCTCATCCGCGGCGTCCGAGCGCACGACATACAGGTGCCAGGCCGGGATCGCGCCGCCAGCCGGTCGCGGAAGCGCGACGACCTCGCCCAGCCCCTCCTCCTCGTACCGTCTCCCCGCGGCATGGCGCCGGGCCGCCCACTCATCCAGATGAGGCAGTTGGACTCTGAGGATCGCGGCCTGGAGTTCGTCGAGGCGGGAGTTGTAGCCGACCTCCTCGAACGTGACCTTGTCGCGCGAGCCGTGGAATCGCAGCATCCGGACGCTCTCGGCGAGCTCGGCATCGGAGGTCAGGATCGCGCCGCCGTCGCCGAAGCAGCCGAGGTTCTTGGAGGGAAAGAACGACAGCGTGGCAAGCGTGCCGAGCGATCCGGCGCGCCCGGCCGGCGTCGTCGTCCCGAGCGCCTGGGCGGCATCCTCGAGCACCGGTACGCCCAGCGCCTCGATTTCGGCGATCGGGGGCACGTTGCCGAACAGATCTACCGCGATCACCGCCTTGGTCTTCGGGGTCAGCGCAGCCTTGACCGTGTCGGCGGTGACGCAGAACGTCTCCAGATCGATGTCGCAGAAGACGGGTCGCGCGCCGGTCGGCGGGATTGCTTCGGCGCTCGCGTAGAACGTGAACGACGGGACCACGACGTCGTCGCCGGGCCCCACGCCCATCGCGCGCAGCGCGATCGTGAGCGCGTCGGTTCCGTTGGCCACCCCGACGGCTTGGCCGGCGCCACAGTAGGCCGCCAACTCCTGCTCGAACGCCGCCAGCTCAGGCCCGAGGATGAAGCGCTCGGAATCGAGCACGCGCGCTATGGCCGCGTCGAACTCTCCGCGCAGCCCGACAAGCTGCGAGCTCGTGTCGAACAGGGGTACGGGCACCGGGGCGATGCTAGCCGTTGTCCCGGGCGGCGCCATACGTTGCCGGCGCGTTGGCAACGCTCTGACAACATGGCGAGATGCCCCGCGTGAGTGTGGTCATACCCGCCCACAATGCCGCGCCGTTTCTTCCCGCAGCGCTCAGCTCGGTGGCGGCGCAGACATTCACCGACTGGGAGGTGGTCGCGGTCGACGACGGCTCGAGCGACGAGACGTGGTCGATCCTGGAGAGCGCCGGACCGCGCGTGCGGGCGTTTCGCACACTCCAATCAGAAGGCCCGGCGGCGGCCCGCAATCGCGCGCTGGCCGAGGTCACCGGTGAACTCGTCGCCTTTCTCGATGCCGACGACCTCTTCCTTCCGCGCTACCTCGAGAGCCAGATCGCGTGCTTGGAGAGCGCGGTGAAATCCGGACGCCGGATCGGGGTGGTCACCTGCGACGCCCTGCTGCTCGAAGGCGACGATTACGCAGAGCACACCTACCTCGATTGGGTTCGCGACCGCGACCGCCCACTCACGCTCGACCGGGTGCTCCGGCGCAACCCGATCTACATCTCCTCGCTCGTGCCGACGGAAATCGGGCACTTCGTCGGCTGGTTCGATCCGGAGTTGTTTGGCACCGAGGACTTCGGCCTCTGGCTGAAGATCCTCGAGCGGGGCTTCGAGGCGATCCTTAATCCCGAGCCACTCGCGGTGTACCGGCGGCATACCGGGACGGTCTCCTCGAACATCGCCCGTCAGGGTGCCAACAACCGCCGGACCTACGAGCTCGCGCTCGCCCGCGGCCACCTCAGCGCGCGCGAGCGACGCATCGCGCGAGGCGCCGTTCGCTACAACCGCGCGATGGAAGCGGTGGCGCGAGCACGCTTTGCGCCGTGCCGACCCCGCTCGCTGGCGCAGCTGGTCTCGATGATGCCGCTGCTCGTCTGGGTGGTCCTCACCAATCCGCGCTGGTGGAGCCAATGGCTGGCGATACTGCGAACCGGGCGCCAACCACCGGCGGCCAACCCGCAATGAATGCGACGAATGAAGGCAGGAACCGTGACATCACGGTGGTCGTCACGTGCTTCAACTACGGCGCCTACCTGCCGGAGGCGGTCGCGAGCGCGCTCGAGCAGGATGGCGGCGCGCCCCATGTCACGGTCGTCGACGACGGCTCGACCGACTCCGAGACGCTGAGCGAGCTCGGCCGCCTCCCGGCCGAGGTGCAGCTGATCCGCCAGAGCAACGCCGGTCTCTCGGCGGCGCGCAACGCGGGGCTGCGCGCGGCGAGCACACCGTACGTGATCGCCCTCGACGCCGACGACCGCCTGGCGCCGAACGCGCTGACGCTGCTCCGGCTACCCCTGGACAATAATCAAGGGCTCGGCTTCACCTACGGCACGGCCTGCTTCTTCGGCGCTTGGCAGGGCACGCTCACCTACCCGCCGTACGACCCATACCGATTGCTCTACCGCCACACGATCGGCTCGACCGCCCTGATGCGCCGCGAGCTGTTTGACGACGTGGGCGGCTTCGACCCCAGCTTCACTGCATACGAGGACTGGGAGTTCTGGGTCCACGCGCTGGCGCACGGCTGGCATGGCCGGGACGTCGGTGCGGTCACGCTGTTCTACCGCCGGCACGGGCCGACGATGTACGCGGGCGCGCGAGCGCGGTATCGCATGTGGTACCGGCGACTTCGCGAGAAGCACGCAGAGCTCTACGAACGAGCGGGCCGACGCCGGCTGGCCGCCGAATCGGATCTCGGCCCGATCGGCCGCGCCGTCTATCGCTGGTGGTGGGGCGCCCGCCCGCTGCCCGCCCAGGTGGAAGTCGCCCTCTACGCCTGGCTGTGGCGGCCGGGTCGCAGCGGCGCAAACCGGCAGCCGCCAAGTCAGCCAGAGCGCAGCGCTTAGCCGGTGGCTGTGGTAAACCCTGGGCGATGCCGGCCGAGCAAGTCCACCGACGCGGAAACGGACTTGCGCCCGAGGCCCCGAATCCGGGTCAGCGTCTGCTCGTGGCCGGCGGCGCGGGCTACATCGGATGCGTCCTGGTCCCCACGCTGCTCGCGCGCGGCTATCGCGTACGCGTGCTCGACCGTCTGTACTTCGGCGAGGAGCCGCTGGCCGGGTTCAGAGATCAGATCGAGATGGTCGTGGCCGACGTGCGCGACCTTCCCGACGAGGCGTTCGACGGGGTCGACGGGGTCCTGAACCTGTCCGGACTGAGCAACGACCCAACGGCCGAGTTCAACCCCCAAGCGAACTGGGAGATGAACGCGATCGGGACCG
>DATFDC010000416.1:0-9678 GCA_035252415.1 Solirubrobacteraceae bacterium | reverse complement strand
CGGGACCGCGATCGCCGTCGCCGCTTCGAGCGGCGGGCCGGTTCCCCCGCGCGAGTCGCTCGCCAAGGCCCTCCATCAGGCTGCGAGCGCGCCCACGGTCAGCGGCATCACTGCCCGGATCAAGTTCACCAACAACCTGATCGACTCGACCGACATCCAGGGCAGCGACCCGATCCTGAACGGGGCCAGCGGTCGCCTGTGGATGTCCACGACCAGCCATCAGATGCGGCTCGAGCTCCAGGGCCAGAACGGCGACGCACAGGTCGTGGTCTCCGACGGCGCGTTCTCGATCTACGACCCAACCTCGAAGACGCTCTACAAGGGCACGCTGCCGAGTCAGGGGTCGAAGACCCAGAAGAGCGAGCCGATCCCGACCGTGGCGCAGATCCAGAGCAATCTGAACAAGCTCATGCAGCAGCTCAACGTGGTCGGACCGCTCCCGCGCAACGTGGCCGGGCAGCCGGCCTACAAGGTCGTGGTCTCGCCCAAGCACGACGGCGGGCTGCTCGGCGACGTCCAGCTGGCCTGGGACGCCTCGCATGGGATCCCGCTGGGCATCGCGATCTACTCGCGCAACTCGAGCTCACCGGTGCTCGAGCTGAAGGCCACCGACATCTCCTACGGACGGGTCAGCTCAGGCGATCTGACGATCAAGGCGCCGGCCGGGGCCAAGGTCGTGAAGGTCTCCTCGAGCGCTGACCACGCCGCCAAGCCGAACATCAAGAAGCACCAGGCCGAGGTCACCGGCCCGGCCGCGGTCCAGTCCCACCTGCCGTTCACGCTGGCCGCCCCGGAGAAGCTGGCCGGGCTTCCACGCCAGTCGGTTCAGCTGCTCGACTGGGGTGGTCACCCGGCCGCGCTGGTGACCTACGGCCAGGGCCTCGGCGGGATCGCCGTGATCCAGCAGAGCGCCTCGGGCCAGAGCTCCTCGTCGGCTCCGCAAGGTGGCGACCACCAGGGCCTGAGCCTGCCGACGATCTCGATCAACGGCCATTCGGGCCAGGAGCTGGCCACGGCACTGGGGACCGTGGTTCGCTTCACCAGCGGGCAGGTCGCCTACACGGTGCTCGGCTCGGTGCCGCCGATCGCCGCCGAGTCCGCAGCGAGGCAGCTCGCACCCTGAGCGTCAACGCCCCCCCGCCCGACGCCACGCCAGGCTCCGGACCTCCTCCCGTTGAGGTCCGGGGCCTGGTCAAGCGCTACGGCGAGCTGGCCGCGGTGGCCGGGGTCGATCTGACCGTAAACGCCGGCGACGTGTACGGGTACCTCGGGCCCAACGGCGCCGGCAAGACCACGTGCCTGCGCATGATGCTCGGGCTGATCCGCCCCACCGAGGGGACGGTCCGGCTGTTCGGTCGTGACCCGCAGGCGACGGTCCAGGCGCTCGACGGCGTCGCCGGGTTCGTCGAGGCGCCCACGTTCTATCCGTACCTGAACGGCCGGCGCAACCTCGAGCTGCTGGGCTCGTTCGATGGCTACGGGGCGCGAGAGCGGATCGAGGAGGCGCTCGAGACCGTCGAGCTGTCCGACCGGGCCAAGGACCGCGTGGGCGGCTATTCGCACGGGATGCGCCAGCGGCTGGGCATCGCCGCCGCGCTCCTGCGCGAGCCGAAGCTGCTGCTGCTGGACGAGCCGGCCACCGGCCTCGATCCCGCCGGGATGCGCGACATGCGCCTGCTCATCCGCCGGCTGGCCGATCAGGGGATCACCGTGATGCTCTCGAGCCATCTGCTCGCCGAGGTCGAGGAGCTGTGCAACCGGGTGGCGATCGTCCGCGCGGGCAAGATCGTCTACGAGGGCGCGATCGCGGATCTCAAGCGGAGCGCCGGGGCGAGCTACCGGCTGTCGACCACCGACGATGAGCGCGCGCTCGCGGTGTGCCGCGCCCAGCCGGGAATCGAGGACGTCCGCATCGTTCACGGGCGGATCGCCTTCACCGCCGACGACGCGGTGGTGGCCGAGCTGAGTCAGGCCCTGGTCGAGGCGGGCGCGCTGATCCAGATGCTGGCGCCCGAGCACGTCACGCTCGAGGATCTGTTCTTCTCGCTCACCGAGGGCGACGGACCGGTCGACGCACAGGCGCAGGCGGTGGCTGCGCGATGAGCGCGATCGCCCAGCCGGCCGGCAAGGTTCGGGAGCGCACAGGCTCGCGGCCGGGCGTCCGCATCGTGTACCGCTGGGAGCTGTTCAAGCTCCGCTACCAGAAGCGCACCTACCTGGGCCTGGGCGCGGCGGCGCTCGTCCCGATCCTGTTCGTGGTCGCCATCCACTTCCGTCACAACCGCGGGGGCGGCGGCGACGATTTCGCCTTCGCGTCGTATCTGACCAAGAGCGGGCTGGTCGTGCCGCTGGTCATGCTGCTGTTCGGCGCGGTGTGGATGTTCCCGCTGATCACCGCGCTGGTGGCCGGCGACATCTTCGCCTCTGAGGATCACAACGGGACGCTGAAGACCGTGCTGACCCGCTCGCTCGAGCGCTGGCAGATCTTCGCCGGCAAGGCGCTCGCGGCTCTGACCTACGCGGTGGTCGCGATTTTCCTGAGCGGGACGGTGGCGGTGATCGCGGGGTGCATCGAGTCGGGCTTCAATTCGGTGCAGACGCTGACCGGGACGATCGTCACCGCTCCCAAGGGACTCGAGCTCGTGTACCTGAGCCTGCTCGTCTACTTGATCCCGATCGCCACCGTGGTGTGCATCGGGCTGCTCCTCTCGACGATCACCCGCAACAGCGCCGCCGCGGTGGTGGGCACGCTGATGGTCTCGCTGCTGTTCCAGCTGATCGGGATCCTCCCGGGCCTGGGGGCGGTCGTGCCGTACCTGCTTTCCACGCAGTTCAACGCCTGGCAGGGACTGCTGCGCCAGCCAATCGACTGGTCACCGATCATCCGCGCGGTGTGGGTGTGCGCGATGTACGGCATCCCGGCGCTCGGCACGGCCTTCCTGGTCTTCCTGCGCCGCGACGTCGCCGGTGGCTGAGTCGGCGAACCGCGATCGCGTGCTCGTGGTCGACGACGACCCGCCGCTGCGGCGAATGCTCGCCCGCACGCTGGCCGCCGAGGGCTATGAGGTGTTCGTCGCCGCGGATGGTGGTGCGGCCCTGGTCTCGGTGGAGCGGGCGGTCCCCGACGTGATCGTCCTCGACCTCGCGATGCCGGGGCTCGATGGCCTGACCGTGGCGCGCCGGCTGCGCGGCAAGGGCCTGCCGACGCCGATCCTGATGCTCACCGCGCGCGACGCGGTCCCCGACCGGGTGGCCGGGCTGGAAGCCGGCGCCGACGACTATCTGGTCAAGCCGTTCGCGGTCCAGGAGCTGATCGCGCGGTTGCGGGCGCTCACCCGGCGGGGGCTGGCGGACGCGGCGGCCGGTGGGTTGCGGTCCTATGGCGATCTCACGTTCGAGATGGGGGCCCGGCGTGCGGTACGGGGCGGGCGGGCGATCGAGCTGACCGGGCGCGAGGCCGACCTGCTCGAGCTCTTGCTGCGCGAACCCGGCCGGGTGGTCACCCGCGAGCGGGCGATCGAGGAGATCTGGGAGGACGCGGCCGAGCCGAACGTGGTCGATGCCTACGTGACCCGGCTGCGGCGTAAGCTGGGCTCCCCGGCGCTCATCCAGACGGTTCGGGGAAGCGGGTTCACGCTGCGGGCGTGATGCTGGGGTCTGTTATGCGACCTCGGCGAGCAGTACGGCCTCGAGCTCGTCCCCGGCCACCGGCCGGCCGATCGCGTAGCCCTGAACCGCGTCGCAGCCGAGCTCGCGCAGCTGCTCCAGCTGGGCCGCGTTCTCCACGCCCTCGGCGATCACGTCGAGGGCCAGGGCATGCCCGAGTTCGACCAGCGCGCCGACCAGCGAGGCATTCTCGGAAGCGGCCCCGAGCCCGGCCACGAAGCTCTCGTGGATCTTGAGCGCGTCGACCGGCATACGGGTGAGCCAGGACAGCGACAGCGCGCCGACCCCGAAGTCGTCGATCGTGATCCGCACTCCGGTTTCCTTGACCGCGTGCAGCGCGCGGACCATCTGGTCGGGATCCTCGGCCAGCCTGGTCTCGGCCAGCTCGAGGTAGATGGCCGCCGGGTCGAGCTCACCCTCGCGGACCGATTCTGTGAGCAGCGCAGGCAGGGTCGGGTCGCGCAGCTGCTGCGGCGAGATGTTCAGCGACAGCGTCATCTCGGGCTTGTGCGTGCGCCACTTCGAGAGCTGCGCCAGCGCCTGCTGGAGCACGAACCGACCGATCGGGACGGCCAGGCCCAGGTCATCGGCCATCGGCATGAACTCGCCGGCCGCGAGCAGACCGCGGGTCGGATGCTGCCAGCGGACCAGCGCCTCGACCCCATTCACCACGTCCATGCCGTGCAGGATCACGTGCGGCTGGTAGTGCACGCGCAACTCGTCGCGCTCGAGCGCCTGGCGGAGCGCCGCCTCGAGTTCGATCCGCTGATTGGCCCGTCGCCGGGAGTCCTCGTCGAACAGCTCGTAGCGGGCGCGACCTCGATCCTTGGCGCGGTACATCGCGGCGTCGGCCTCGCGGATGATCGTGTCGGGAGACACGGTCGGGTCGTTGACCATCGCGATCCCGACGCTGACCGTGACCGTGAGCGACACACCCTCGACTTCGATCGAGCGGCTGGCGGCCTGGCAGATGCGGTCGGCGATCAGCACGACCTCGCGCTCGGAGGTGATGCCCTCGAACAGGAACGTGAACTCATCGCCGCCGAACCGGGCGACGGTGTCCATCGGGCGCAGCAGCCCGCTCAGCCGCCCGCCGAGGATCGAGAGCGCCCGGTCGCCGGCGGCGTGACCACGCGTGTCGTTGATCTCCTTGAAGTTGTCGAAGTCGAGGAACAGCACGGCCAGCGGAGCGCCCGAGCGGCGGGAGCGCTCGAGCGCGACCCCGAGGCGGTCGAGGAACAGGGCACGGTTGGGCAGGCCCGTGAGCTGGTCGTGCATGGCCTGATGGGCGAGCTCGGTCTCCGCGCGCTTACGCTCGATCGCGCGGATGAGCGCGCGCCGGAGCAGCACGGGCTGGAGCTCGGACTTGATCAGGCAGTCCTGGGCACCGAGGCGGACAGCCTGGAGAGTGAGATCCTCGTCCTCGTCGGCGCACAGCAGCACGATCGGGGCATCGGGGGCCGACATTCGGACGTACTCGAGCAGGATCATCGGATCCTCCTGGGCTGCCTCGGCGGCCGGCGCGGCGTCGAGGAGCACGCAGCAGCCGGGGTGGTCGAGCAGGGCCTCGGCGGCCGCCGAGTCCCAGGTGGCATGCGTGACCAGGTGGACGTCGCTCCACGTGGCGTGCAGCAATTCGTCGATCTGGCGTGCCGTGCCGTAATCGCACGACAAAAGCAGGACCCTCACGGGTCCCGCGTGGGCGGAATCGCCCAGCAAAAAGCCCCCTTTACGAGCAGAAGCTCCACATCCTTGTTCAAACCTGCCCACCATAATTTTTTTGCTCTCTACCCCAGAAACTTGTGGATCAGGCGAAAACTTCGCTGACCGCCGTTAGGGACGCGTGAGCTTGCGCCGTCCCCAGACGCTGCGGGTCAGGCTCGTGCTGGCCGCCGCCGGCTCGATTCTGGTCGCGCTGGCCCTGTTCGGGGTGGCGACCGTGGTCGTCGTGCGCCACGAGCTTCGGGGCTCGCTGGACACCGCGCTGCGCCAGCGGGCCGAGCAGGTCGCGCAGCTTGCCGTCTCGGCTCCGGCCGTGCTGACTACCCCGGGTGCGCTCGAGAGCCCGGTGTCGGGGCGGCAGATCGTCGTCGAGGTGATCGACGCCCGCGGTCGCATCGTGGCCCGGTCGCTGACCCTCGGCGCCCGGCTGCTGCCTTCGCAGAGTCGGCTCGCGCGGGCCGCGCGGGTGTCGGGCGCCGCGGGTTTCGAGAACGTAGATCTGGACGGACACCTGTTCCGGATGTTCGCGGCGCCGATTCCGCTGAGCGGGCCGGCCGGTGGCGGCGCGGTGCTGGTCGCCTCGGACACCACCGACATCGCCCGGACGACCGATCACCTGGCCTTCGTGGTCGTCCTGATCGGGGTGGGGGTGGCGCTGCTGGCGGCGTTGGTGGCGGCTGCGTTGACCCGCCGGGGGCTGCGTCCTCTGCGGCGGCTGGCGGTGGCGGCGGGGGAGATCGAGCGGACCGCCGATCCGTCGCGGCGCCTGCCGGCCAGGGGGGTGGCGGATGAGGTCGGGCAGCTGACCGGCGTGCTGAATCGCATGCTCGCGTCGCTCGAGGCGGCGCGCACGGGCGAGCGCCGGTTCCTGGCCGACGCCTCGCACGAGCTGCGCACTCCGGTCACCACGCTGCTCGGCAATGTCGAGTACGCCGCGCGGCACGGCGCCTCGGCCGAGGTGCTCGAGGAGTTGGTCCGCGATGCCCGGCGGCTGGCCCGGCTGGTCGACGACCTGCTCGTGCTCGAGCGGGCCGGAGGCGTTGATTCGTCGTCGGCGGTTGGGGCCGTCGATGTCGGGGATGTCGTCCGCTCGGTCGTGGCGCGTCATGACGGCCGGGTGGTCGCGGCGCGGGTCGACCCCGCGTTCGTCTCGGGCGACGCGGGGGAGCTCGGGCGGGCGGTCGAGAATCTGGTCGACAACGCCTTGGCGCACGGGCCGGCCGATGGGTCGGTGACCGCCTCGGTGGTTTCGGCCGGCGGCCGGGTCTTGGTGAGTGTGCGCGACGAGGGGCCGGGACCCGACCCGGCCTACGTCGACCGGCTGTTCGAGCGGTTCTGGCGAGGGCCGGACGCGTCGGCGCGCCCGGGGTCGGGACTCGGGCTGTCGATCGTCGCGGCGATCGCCGAGCGCCACGGTGGCGCGGTCAGGGTGGAGGGATCGGCGTTCACGATCGATCTGCCGGCGCTCCATAATCCTTCGTGAGCGATCGGATTCTCATGCTGGTCTTATTGAGGGCTGGTTGTCTCTGTCGCAATGATGGACTCGAACTCTGGGCATCGGAGCGCTGATCGGTCTCGCGCGATGCTGCTGCGAGACGCCGCGCTGGCGCGTGTGCGGCTGACCCGGCGGTGGGTGATCGCCGGCGCGGCGGCGCTGACCGCGGGCTTTGCCGCGCTGGTGTCGGCGGTCGCGCCGGGTCGCACGTTGTCGTCGTCGTCATCGTCGAAGAGCCCGACCGCCCGCCCTTTGTCGGCGACTCCCAGCACCACCGCGTCCGCGATCCCGGCCATGCCGGCTCCGGCCGGTGCCGGTGACCTCGGCCTGCAGTCCCCCGGCCAGGCCCCGTCGCCCGATCAGACCCAGCCGCAGCCCGCGCCACAGCCGGCGCCGCAGCCCGCCCCCCAGCCGCAACCGCAGCCTCAGCCACAGCCGCAGAGCCTGCCGCCTGCTCCGCCGTCCGGCGGCGTCGTCTCCGGAGGGTCCTAGCCTCCGTCACCGGCGCGCCGGCCATGGGTTCAGACAGCTTGGATGTGATGCGGTTCGAGGCGTTCGGAACCGTTGCGGTCGTGGCCGTGAGCGATCCCGCCCGGCTTGACCCGGCGGTGAGCGCGGTGACGCGGGTGGTCGACGAGTTCGACCGCGCCTGCTCGCGGTTTCGTCCGGATTCCGAGCTGTCTCGGGTCAACGCGCACGCCGGCGAGATCGTCCGAGTGGGGCCGGTGCTGCTCGAGGCCGTGAGCGCCGCGCTGCGAGCGGCCCGGTTGACCTCGGGCGATGTCGATCCGACCGTGGGCGGGGCATTGATCGCGCTCGGCTACGACCGCTCGTTCTCCGAGATGTCCGGCGGGGCGCCGGTGCGGCCCGCTCCGCTGGCCACCGTGCCCGGCTGGCGAACCGTCCAGGTCGATCCTGCGGCGTCGACGGTCCGCGTGGCTCCCGGGGTGAGTCTCGATTTGGGGGCAACCGCCAAAGCGCTGGCCGCCGACCACGCGGCGGCTGCCGCGCTCGAGGCCGCCGAGTGCGGGGTGCTGGTGTCGTTCGGCGGCGATCTGGCTGTCTTGGGTGCCGCGCCGGACGGTGGCTGGCGGGTGCGGGTGACCGACGATCATCGCGCCGGGGTCGAGGCGCCGGGGCAGTGGATCACGCTGTGGGGAGGCGGACTGGCCACTTCGAGCACCTTCGTTCGCCGGTGGGAGACCGACGCCGGGGTCGCGCATCATCTCGTCGACCCTTCGACCGGGGGGTCGGTGGACAGCGTGTGGCGAACGGTCAGCGTGTGCGCGGCGTCGTGCCTGGACGCCAACATCGCCAGCACGGCCTCGATCGTTCGCGGCTCGGGCGCGGTGGGTTGGCTCGAGGGGCTGGGGCTGCCGAGCCGGCTGGTTCGAGTCGAAGGGACCGTGTGTCACGTGGCCGGGTGGCCTGCTTCCGGTGATGATCTGCCGACCTCGGGGGTCGCGCTTTCGGACGTGGCCACATGAGTTTCGGCTTGGCGGCCACGCTCAGCCCGAGCGCGTACTGGTATCTCGCGCGCGGCACCGGCGCGGTTTCGCTGGTGCTGCTGACCGCGAGCGTGGTGCTCGGGATCGTCGGCTCGGTGCGCTTCACGGCGCCGCGGTGGCCGCGGTTCGCGATCGACACGGTGCATCGCGACGTGTCGCTGCTGGTCGTGGTCGTGCTGGTCATCCACATCGTGACCAGCGTGCTCGACGGGTTCGCCCCGATTCGGCTGTTCGACGGCGTGATCCCGTTCGTCACTCCTTACCGGCCGCTCTGGATGGGTCTCGGCACGCTGTCGTTCGACCTGCTCCTGGCCATCGCGATCACGAGCGTGGTGCGCCGCCGCCTCGGCTACCGGGCGTGGCGGGCGATCCACTGGCTCGCCTACGCGAGCTGGCCGGTCGCGGTCCTGCACGGCCTGGGCACCGGCAGCGACGTCAAGCAGTGGTGGATGCTGGCCCTGACCGCCGCGTGCATCGTGGCCGTGCTGGTCGCCGTATGGACCCGGATCGCCAGCGCGTCCGGTCAGTACGCCGGACTGCGCGCGCCGGCGACCGCGCTGGCCGTGGTCACGCCGATCGGGCTGGCCATCTTCACGCTGGCCGGTCCGCTCCAGCAGGGTTGGGCCCGGCGTGCCGGCACGCCGTCCTCGCTGCTCGGCCACAGGGTGGCTTCGGTGGCGCCGCCGCGTCCCGCATCGTCGGCGCCGCCGGGGCCGTCCAATCCCCTTGCCCGCTCGTTCACCGCGGCGATGGACGGGACCGTGAGCGAAAACCAGGCGCCGGGCGGCGCGATCGTCGATCTCGCGCTGAACCTGCGCGGGTCGGTGCGCGGTCGCCTGCGGGTCAGGCTCGGTGGCGTCCCGATCGGTGGCGGTGGCGGGTTGTCGATGACCGGCAGCCAGGTGGACCTCGCGGTCGCCGGCCAGTCCTCGGTGCTCCAGGGCCGGATCGCCTCGCTGCGCGGCGAGGAGTTCGACGCCCGGCTGAGCAACGGCGGCACGACGGTCGACATCCACGTGCAGCTTCAGATCGACACCGACAACAACACGGTGACCGGCACGCTGTCCGGCGCACCCGCGTGACCGTGAGCGCCACCGACAGCGGTCACCAGGGTCTTCCGCGCGTGCTCGCCGGCCTCGAGCCGGGCGGGGCGATGTCGCTGGCACACCACACCCGGATCCACGGACCGTTGCCGGACATCCCGCCCCACCAGCTGATCGAGGAGGTAGAGCGCAGCGGGCTGCGGGGTCGCGGCGGCGCCGACTTCCCGACCGCGCGCAAGCTCCG
>DATFDC010000415.1:0-2432 GCA_035252415.1 Solirubrobacteraceae bacterium | reverse complement strand
GTTCTCGGCCACTCCGACGACCAGGATCTCCCGGCCGGCGCGAACCACAGCCACACTGCGCCCGCTGCCCAGCGGCAGGTTGGCCACCTGGCTCAAGCCATGGCCGGTCGGGCGGGCCTTGCTCTTCTTGGCCTGCTTCATGATCCACGCGATCCCGTAGATCACGGCGATCACGATGGCCAGGCCGACGATCGTGCGCACGATGCTCGCGCCACCACTGCTCGAGGCGGCGTGAGTGGCCGCCGTGTGGGACAGGTTCAGCGGCGTGTTCTCGCCGCTGGCCTGAGCCAGCTGGGAGGTGCTCTCGACCGGTGTGGTCTTCGCAGCGGTGGTCGTCCCCGCATGGGCCGTCGCGCCGAGCGCGGTGGCGGCATGGGTGAGCGTCAGGGCGCCGGCAAACGCGACGCCACGAATGAACGTGAGCGAGTTCATCGAGGGAAAGACTCCGAGGGAGAGTCCCTCCGGTAATCGACCGGAGGTACCCGCGACTTGAGAGCAAGACGGCGGCATGTCCGCGCGAGGGCCGATAACCCCTCACTCGGCCCGCGACCGCTACCGAAAGCGGACTTTCCCGCGCTATGTCCCGGCTACGGCGAACTCGACGCGGACAGCGTTCCGAGTGAGGCGTTTCCGGGGTTGGTGGGAAGTTCCCCGCCGCCGGACTCCGCCGGCGCCTGTACCCAGGTGATCGGCCCCGGCGCTCACGCCTTGAAGTGGCCGATCAGCAGCTCCGAGACCCGGTCGGGCTCGTCGTGCTGGACCCAGTGGGAGGCCTCGGGCAGGCGCACGACGCCCGTCAGGCCCGGGACGTCCTCGCGCCCCGGCTCGGCCAGCGACGAGCTCAGATACCGGTCGTGCTCGCCCCAGATGACCAGGGTGGGCGCGGTGACCGGTCGCAGGGCGCCCCGCCGGGCCGCCGGCGGCCGGCGCATCGAGGCCCGGTAGTAGTTGATCGTCGCTGTGGCGGCGCCCGGCTGCGACCAGGCCTCGCGGTAGCGCTCGATGTCCTCCGGCGTGAACGCGCCCGGCCGGGCGTCGTGCTCGAACCCGTAGCGAAAGGCTCGCCAGTCATCGGCCCGGACGGCGCGCTCGGGCAGCCAGGGCAGCTGGAAGAAGAACATGTACCAGGACTTGGCGATCTGGGTGCCCGGCCGGCGCAGGCCCTCGAGCATCCGGCGGGGATGCGGGACGTTCAGGATGGCCAGGCGCTCGACCACCTCCGGATGCGCCATCGCGACCACCCAGGCGATCGCCGCCCCCCAGTCGTGCCCGGCCAGGCAGGCCCGTTCAAAGCCCCGCTCGGCGATCAGCTCGCGGATGTCGCCGGCCACCCGGCGCGGCTCGTAGGCCGAGACCTCGGCGGGCTTGGAGGACAGGTTGTAGCCGCGCATGTCGGGCGCGATGACCCGGAAGCCGGCCGCGGCCAGGGCCGGGATCTGGTGGCGCCAGCTGTACCAGAAGTCGGGAAAGCCGTGCAGTAGGACCACCCCGGGACCGGAATCCGGCCCGGCCTCCATGTAGTGCAGTCGCGCCTCGGACAGCTCGGCGTAGCCCTCGCGCAGGTCGATGTCGGCAAGCGTGTCCATCCGGGTAGGAATAGCGCATGAACCTGGAATGGGCGACCGCGGAGGTCAAGGACGCGACCCTGACCGTCCGGCTCGAGGGCGACCCGCCGGACGGCTGGGAGCAGAGCTTCGAGCGCACGGTCGCCCTGCTCGGCCAGGGCGACTGGGGCGAGGTGGCGCTTCAGAAGGGCACGGTCCAGGTGAGCGACGTCACGCCCGGCAGCGAGGAAAAGCTCCGCCACCACCTCGAGGCGATCGTCGTCCAGGCCAACGCGGCCCACGAGGAGGACGGCGAGGACGACGGTGGCGCCGAGAAACGGGACAGAGGCGGCCCCGACGCCGAGATGACGGGTCGCTTCAGGGCCTTCGGCGAAGAAGACGGCGAGGCCGAACAGCGCGATTAAACGCGAAACAGGCGGGTCGCCCCGCCTGTCCGCACCAGCTTCAGATCTCGACTCGCTCGTTACTTACTTACGCGAGGGCCTTGCCGACCGCCTCGAGCAGCTGCGCGGGCTGGAACGGCTTGACCACGAAGTCCTTGGCGCCCTTCTGGATCGACTCGATGACCTTGCTCTCCTGGCCGAGCGCTGAGCACATCAGCACCTTCGCGCCGGGATCGAGCGAGATGATCTCGCCAAGGGCCTCGAGGCCGTCCTTCTCGGGCATGGTGATGTCCAGCGTCACGAGCTCAGGCGAGAGCTCCTGGTAGCGCTGGACCGCTTCGGTGCCGTTGCCTGCCTCGCCGACCACCTCGTGGCCGCCGGAGGCGAGAGCATCGCTCACCACCTTGCGCATGAATGCGGCATCGTCGACTACGAGTACACGGGCCATCAGGTCACGGCTCCTTCCACTTCGGGTTGCTTCAGA
>DATFDC010000414.1:0-2975 GCA_035252415.1 Solirubrobacteraceae bacterium | reverse complement strand
GAGCGATCCCGAACCGGCCAGCAGCACAACTGCGGGCAGGGGGCCCGATCGACGCGGGACGCTCAGGGTTCCGTCGACCGCGAGCCCGTCCGTCCCCAGCCTGACCTCGTGTTCGTCGAAGCTCTCCGGGTCGGCGTACGCCGGTGGCTCCCACGGCGCGATCGGCTCCGCCGCGCCGAGCGGCGCGAGCTGAAGCCCGGCCAACTGGCCCTGCTCGGTCACGGGTGCGATCAGGGCGAAGCCGCCGTGCTCGCAGGTGACCGCGACCTTCACGACGACGACGCCGGTGCCGGTTGGCTCGGTGAGCGGAGCGCCGACCGAGTTGATCGGACCCTGCCGGCCGAGCTCGGCGTTCCATCCGGCCTCGAGCGCTTCCGGGGTGACCAGTGGCCGAAGCCGCGGCGCGAACAGCTCGCAGACCTCGGCAAACCGCCCCGCTCGCGCCAGATCGAGCGCGCTGAGCACGACGTCGACCGGGGCGCTCAACATCAGGACCCTTCCGGAGCCGGTAGGAACACCGTGTAGACCATCCGCCGCTTGCGTCCGGGCGCGGGCGGCTTGCCCAGCCGCGGCCCGAACACGATCGACAGGTCACGCAGCAGCTCGGCGAATTCGGCGTCGTTCAGCCACAGCGCGCCGACCTGGTAGTCCGCACCGTCTCGGGCGGGATCTGGCTGGCCGGCAGCGAGATAGCGGTCGGCGTCGGCGAGCATCCCGGCCACATAGACCATGAAGGCCTGCGCGTGCTCCTCGGCGCTCATACGCTTCGCTTCCTCGGGGCTGATGCGCGCCGCGAATTGACGGAGCGTGTACGTGCGCTCGACCGCGCCGCGCACTCGCCGCTCGGCCACCACCTGCAGGACGCCGGCCTTGGCCAGCAATGCGACGTGGCGGTACAGACTGCCCGGAGGCACGTCGGCGAGCTCGGCGGCGAGCTGGCCGGTGGTCAGTGCGCGCTCGCCCAGGAACGCCTTGACGATCCGCAACCGGACCGGGTGAAGCAGGAGATCCGCGCTGGCCACGCCGGGTAGCCTAGCGCATTATTCTCATTATTGTGAATGATGTCAGAGGTTGGGCAGCGTCCCCTGCGCCGGCGGGTAGGTCAGGGCGCCATCTGGGCCGACGACGGCAAACCCGGTGAGCTCGTGGAGAGCCCGTCCCTCGCCGATGCCCAGGTGCTCGACCCGCCAGCCCCGGGCCACCAGAGCGTCGGCGATGAGCCGCCGGTGGCAACGCCACCACACCGCCTCGGCGCACATGACCGTGGTCGGCGCCTCGCGCGCCGCCGCCTCGAGCACGGCCAGGGCGTCCTGGAACTCCGCCGAGCGCATGTGGTCCGCGTAGCCCTGAAAGGCGGCTTCGCGCCAGCCGCCGTTGGGCGAGCCCGGGACCGGTGAGCGCCGGCCGCCGAGGCCGGGCATGTGGCGGTAGTCGATGCCGGCGTCCCCGAGCCAGCCGGCCAGGGCGTCCCGGTTGAACTGCGGGTGGCGGCGTGAGCTCGGAAACGCACGGACGTCGGCGAGCCGCTCGACGCCGGCCTCGCGCAGCAGAGCGAGCAGCTCCTCGGCGGAGCGCGTCGAGTGTCCGACGGTGTAGATCGTCGTGGGCGGCATGCGCGTCGCTCCTCGGGCACAATGCCGCACCGTGCGCGACGACATCCTCCTAACCGCTCGCGAGCAGGTGCTCGAGCGCGGCCGGCCGCTCGACGAGGCGCAGGTCCTGGCCGTCCTGCAACTGCCCGACGAGCGCGTGCCCGACGCGTTGGAACTGGCCCACGACGTGCGCATGCGGTGGTGCGGTCCGGCGGTCGAGGTCGAGGGGATCGTGTCGATCAAAACCGGCGGCTGCCCGGAGGACTGCCACTTCTGCTCGCAGTCGGGGCGGTTCGAGACCCCGGTCCGGGCGGTCCGCCTGGACATCCCTGCGCTGGTCGAGGCCGCCCGCCAGACCGCGGAGACCGGCGCCACCGAGTTCTGCCTGGTCGCCGCCGTCCGCGGCCCCGACGAGCGCTTGATGGCTCAGGTGCGCGATGCGGTGAGCGCCATCCAGGCCGAGGTCGAGATCAACATCGCGTGCTCGCTCGGCATCCTCACGCGCGCGCAGGCCGAGGAGCTCGCCGCGATCGGCGTCCACCGCTACAACCACAACCTGGAGACGGCCCGATCGCATTTCCCCCAGGTCGTGACCACGCACACCTGGGAGGAGCGGATGGAGACGCTCGCGCTGGTGGGCGAGCTGGGCATGGAGGTGTGCTGCGGCGGCATCGTGGGGATGGGCGAGACGCTCGAGCAGCGGGCCGAGTTCGCCGCTCAGCTCAGCGAGATTGCTCCCGACGAAGTGCCGCTGAACTTCCTCGACCCGCGTCCCGGCACGCCGTTCGCCGAGCTGGCGGTGCTCGACACACTCGACGCGCTGCGGGCGATCGCCGCGTTCCGCCTGGCCCTCCCGCGCACCGTGCTGCGCTTCGCCGGCGGGCGCGAGCTGACGCTCGGAGACCTCGGCACGCGCGACGGCATGCTGGGCGGGATCAACGCGATGATCGTCGGCAACTACCTGACCACGCTGGGACGCTCGCCCGAGCAGGACCTCGCGCTGCTCACCGAGCTGTCGATGCCGGTGAAGGCGCTATCGGAGACGCTCTGAGTCGTCCCGAGCCCGGGTACTGCGACGGCTGCGGCGAGTCGCTCGCCGTGGGCGATGTCCACGAACGCTGCCGTCGCCGGCGAGAGGCGACGGACCCACCGCGCTTCTGCGTGCGGTGCGGGCGCAAGCTCGTCGTGCAGGTGCTGCCGATGGGATGGACGGCTCGGTGCGTCCGGTGCGGCCCGGTCAGCTGACGCGCGCTCTCGCCACATCGGCGGCCAGCTCGCGGAGCCGTCGCAGGGTCGGCAGCTCGTCGCCGCGCCGCCAGGCGATCGCGATCCCCATCGTGGGCTCGGGCGGCGCGAACCGGCGATAGACCGCGCCGGGGATGC
>DATFDC010000413.1:0-2213 GCA_035252415.1 Solirubrobacteraceae bacterium | reverse complement strand
AGTACCAGCAGCTCACGACCGCGGAGCGCTCGGCCGATGCGATCGCGCGCGACTTCCTGGCCAAGATCGTCCAGCTCCCGGTCAGGCTCGAACCCGCGGACTCGCTCGAGAAGTTCATCTCCGACGGATTGTTCGGCGGCGAGATCGTCACCGAACGACCGGCCCAGACGGTTCCCGCTCCCTCAACCGCGGACGAGTCTCAGGCGCCGCGCCCGGAGGCGGAGCGCCGGATATCCCCGTCCGGTGCTGCCTACCAGGGCACCGCCGAGTCCGTCGGCGCGTACGAGGGCGGGACGGTGGGAGAGTCCAACCCGCTCCTGGTGCAGGAGGCCATGCGCGAGACGCCGGACGAGCGCCAGGTCTTCGGGCGCCTGGCGCAAGCGGCCGGGATCAGTAACCCGCGGCTGCTCCGGCGCGTGCGCAACACCTACCGCTTCCTGAAGGCGATGTGGGTACCCCAGCTCGAGTGGCGCAAGCTCATGACGATGCTGTTCTGGCAGGAGGTCCTGTACGACCTGTCGGGCGATGCCTTCAACGACCGGCGCACGCGCTCCGAGCTGGTCACCTACGAGGGCGACCCGATGCCCCGTGCGCTCGCGACCGCCCTCGCCGCCGCCTTCACGGACGCGAGCAAGCTGACCGCCTACCGCCGCGCGGTGTCGCTTGCGGTGCTACCGCGGCTCGAGGTCGCCATGCCCCGTAGCGAGGACAGGGCTGACCCTGGACCGGGCGGCTCGGCGGACTGGCCAGGGGTCGACGCGGCCCGTCCGGACGGGGTACCCGGCCCCACGGACGCCGAGCGCAGCGAGGCCCCTCAGCAGCCGGTGGCGTGACCGTTACAGATTCCCCTGCGCCATCGTGCGCAGGTCCATGGCCTTGTCGTAGGTCTCCTCGTCGACGCCGAGCTCGAGCGCGACGTCGCGCAGCGGCCGGCCGGACTCGGCGGCCTGTTTGACGATCTCGGCGCCCTTGTCGTAGCCGATGTAGGGGTTGAGCGCGGTGGCCGCCGACAGCGTCATCTCCGCGGACCGGTTCAGGCCCTCCTGGCTGGCCTCGATCCCGTCGATGCACTTCTCGGCGAAGATCCGGCAGCCGCTGGTCAGCAGGCGGATCTGGTCGAGCAGGTTGCGGGCGATCAGCGGCACGCGCACGTTGAGCTCGAAGTTGCCCTGGGTCCCGGCCACAGTGATCGCGGCGTCGTTGCCGATCACCTGGGCGGAGATCTGCAGGACTACCTCGGGGATCACCGGGTTGACCTTCCCGGGCATGATCGAGGAGCCCTTCTGGAGCTCGGGGATGAGGATCTCGCCGATCGCCGTGCGCGGTCCCGAGCCCATCCAGGCCAGGTCGTTGGCGATCTTGGTCAGCGACACCGCCAGCACCTTCAGCGCGCCGGACAGCTCGACCAGCGCGTCGCGGTTGCCCTGGGCCTCGAACGGGTCCTCGGGCGGGCGGATGTCCAGGCCGGTGGCGTCGCTGAGCAGCGTCCGCACCTTGGCGGCGAAGTCACGATGGGTGTTCAGGCCAGTGCCGGTCGCGGTGCCGCCGAGCGGGATCTGGGCCACCTGGGGCAGCGCGTTGTTGATCCGCCGAGCGCCCAGTCGCACCTGAGCCGCGTACCCGCCGAACTCCTGGCCGAGGGTGACCGGGACGGCGTCCATCAGGTGGGTGCGACCCGACTTGACCATGTCCTTGAACTGATCGGCCTTGGCCTGGAGCGAGGTCTCGAGCTGCTCGAGCACGGGGAGCAGCTGATTGGTGGCGGTGTCGAGCGCGGCCAGGTGGACCGCCGAGGGGAACACGTCGTTGGAGGACTGGCCCATGTTCACATCGTCGTTGCGGTGCACGTCATCGCCGGCCAGGGTGGCGATCACCTCGTTGGCGTTCATGTTCGAGGAGGTTCCGGAACCGGTCTGGAAGACGTCGATCGGGAACTGGTCGTCGAACTCGCCCTCGGCCACGCGATCGGCGGCCGCGGCGATCCGGTTCGCCTTGTCCTCGTCGAGGAGGCCGAGCTCGGCATTGACCCGTGCGGCGGCGCCCTTGATCCGGCCCAGCCAATGGATCACCGGGACCGGGATCCGCTCGCCCGAGACCGGGAAGTTGTCCACCGCCTTGGTGGTCTCACCGCCCCACAGCTGCTCCTTTGCCTCTACGCCCATGTCGGTCCTTTCCAAGTCTTGGTCGGACCTCAGGCTAGCGCCCGCGGCGCG
>DATFDC010000412.1:0-12458 GCA_035252415.1 Solirubrobacteraceae bacterium | reverse complement strand
ACGACCCGGTCAGCTCAACCGACCGAGCGGCCGCCGCGGCACGCCACGCCTCCACCGAGTCGGCGACGAGCTCGGCGAGGTCGACCGGCTCGAGCGGACGCCAGGCGTCGATCTGCCCGCGCGCCCTGGCGCCGTCGAGGTCCTCGAGCGCCAGCGCCGCACGACCCAGCTCGAGGTCGATCGCCCGCATCCGCGCCGGCGACAGCTCGCCGATGCGCGCCCCGAGCTGAAGCCCCAACCGGGCCGCGGTCAGCGGTCCGCGCAACTCGTGACACGCGCGCGCGATGGTCTCCATCCGTCCCGCGCGCGAGCGCCACGCATGAACAACCGCCAACCCACTACCGCTCGCCGCCAGCCAGCCGACGAGCGACACCGCGATCACGACTCGAGCCCTCCGTCGACCAGGCGGTAGCCGACGCCCCAGACATTGATCACGAACCGAGCGTCGGCCCGGTTGAGCTTCTGGCGCAAGCGGAAGGCGTGGGAGTCCAAGGTTCTCGTCTGCCCCATCGCCATGAAACCCCAGACGCCACGGAGGAGCTCCTCGCGCGTGAATACCTTGGTCGGGTCGCCGGCCAGCGCGCGCAGCAGCGCGAACTCCTTCTTGGACAGCGACACCGGCTCGCCGTTCACCCACACCTGACGGCTCAGCGGGTCCAGCTCGAGCGACCCGATCCGCTGCCGGCCGGTGCCCGGGCGCCGCTGCGTGCGCCTGAGCAGCGCGCGAATCCGAGCGCTCAGCTCGTGGTAGGAATACGGCTTGACCATGTAGTCGTCGCACCCGCGGTCGAACCCGCGCAGCCGATCGAGCTCGCCCACACGTCCGGACAGCACGAGCAACGGCAGGTCGGGATCCAGCCGGCCGGCGATCCGGTCGGCCGCGCGCACGTGCGCGACCAGCTCGAGCCCGTCCCCATCGGGCAGGCCGAGGTCGACGATGGCCAGGTCGGGGAACGAGGTCTCGAGGAGGTGGTGAGCTTCGCCGAGATCTTCGGCCGTGAGCACCTCATATCCGTCCGCCGACAGGTTGTCGGCCAGAAACGTCCGGGTGTTCTTGTGGTCCTCGATGACCAGGATCGTGGCCGCTTGCGCTTGCACGACTCGTAAGAGTCTCGAGCGGCCCACAGTCCACCCCCCGGCGGTGAACAAACCCCCGGCCGGCGAAGACTGGGTGCTACCCCGCGCGCACCGTCGCCGAGTCCCAGATCGTGAACCACACGGTCTTGCCCAGCCCCGACTCCGACTGCACGCCCCACCCGGCCGACAGCATGTCGATGATCTTCAGGCCACGCCCGCTCGGGTCGGTCGGCTTGGGCGAGCGCATGGTCGGCGTCCCGCCCGCGTGATCGGTCGCCTCCACGCGGATTTCCGGGCCGCTGCGGATGATCGTGAGATCGAAGCCGCTGTCGGTGTGGCGGATGCAGTTCGTGGCCAGCTCGGACACCATCAGCTCGACGGCCTCGAGGGTCTCGGCCGAGGCGCCGCGTAGCACGCTGGTCGCGAACCGGCGCGCAGCGGGCACCGATTGCACCTCGTGAGGGAACGTCCGCGTATTCGTCACGGCGACACCTTCAACGTCTCGCTCAATCCCATCGAGGCGACCACGCGGCGCAGAAGCGGCGGGACATGGCGCAGTTCAACGTCCGGTACGGCGGTCGACCACCGCACCCACAGCGCGATCGCCGAGCTGTCGGCGAAGCGCAGGTCGCCGACCTCGATCACCAACCGCGCCGGCCCGCGCTCGAGCGCCGGCGCCACCGCCGAGGCGAGCGTGTCGATGTTGGTGATGTCGAGCTCGCCGCTCACGGTCACCTTCAGGGTCCGATCGCCGCCCTCCAGGACGTCGAACCTCATTTCGGCCTTGTTGTCCACCGCTACTCCAACCATCGCAGCGCTGCAATCGCGGTGTCGTCATCGCCTCCATCGAGCCGCAGATCCTCGATCAGGCGGCCCACGAGCTCATCGAGCGGGACATGGTTGGTGGTCGCCGCGCGCTGCAGCCGAGCCAGCCCCTCGTCGATGCTTTCGCCCCGTCTTTCAACCAATCCGTCTGTAAATGCAAGCAAAGTCGCGGCCGGAGGGGTATCGATAGAAGTCGAGGTGTACTGGGCGGCCGCGCGCACGCCGATCGGAACCCCGACTTCGCTCTCCACGTAAGTTCCCCTTCCGTCGCTGATCAACAGCGGCGGGAGGTGCCCGGCACTGGTGACCGTGAGCCGGTGCGCCTCGACGTCGACCAGCGCGCACAGAATCGTGGCAAGCTGGCCGCTGCGTCCTACGTTGACCAGCTTCGAGAGCTTGCTGAGGATCGCGTCGGGCGGATCGTTCTGAGCCGCGTAGGCCTGGATCGCGAAGCGCAGCGCAGCCATCGTGGCCGCGGCGCGCACCCCGCGGCCGGACACGTCGCCGACGACGAGCAGCAGGCGGTGGTCGTCGAGCGCGATCAGGTCGTACCAATCGCCTCCGATGTCGACTCCCTTGACGCCGGCCTCGTAGCGCGCACTGGTCTCCACCCCCTGCACGCTTGGCAGGCGCTCGGGCAACAGCGCATGCTGGAGTGTCCGAGCAATCGTGCGCTGCTCGGCGTACAGCCGGCGGTTCTCGTCCGCGATCAGCTCCAATGAGCCGGCGAGCCGTTCGGCCTGCGTGCGCCGGGCGATCAGGCGGGCGGTGATCAGAGCGGCACCGAGGCTCAGCAGCACGCCCACGATCGCCACCAGCCACGGCAGGGCCTGGGCGAAGGAGCCGGCCAGCGGCCGCCTTGGCGTGACCACGAACGTGAGCACCGTGTCGCCGAAGGGAATCGTGACCGC
The DNA here is from genome assembly GCA_035252415.1 of Solirubrobacteraceae bacterium. Lineage (GTDB taxonomy): Bacteria > Actinomycetota > Thermoleophilia > Solirubrobacterales > Solirubrobacteraceae > Palsa-465. The sequence continues at coordinate 9,645 of DATFDC010000412.1, read as the reverse complement.
CGCGTGCCGGCCGCCGATGGGAAGCTCGCTCAGGTCGGTCACCAGCAGGTTCGCGTGCGTTTGTGACCGGCCGAGGTACAACGCGTAGTCGAGGTCGGAGAACGATGAGGAGCTCTGGAAGCGCGACTGCCGGTTGGCAGGCAGGGCGCTCTCGGCGTAGGTGACGTAGCGCCCGGTGAGTCCCGGGGACGTGAACGTGTATCCCAGCCGAGGCTGGGATAAGTCCAACAGTCCCATCACCCTCAGCTTCCCGCCCTGCCGGGCCTGCGCGACGAACTCGCTCAGGTGCGGCGACGAGAAACCGAGCACCGGGGCGACCCCCACGGTCACCAGTCGCGTCGGCGGTCCGGCGCCCAGACGCCAGAGCGAGACGGAGACGAACTGGCCCTTGGGCGGAGGTCCGACCGACGGAGAGATGAAGTTCCGGAACTTGGCCACGTCTCCGTCGGTCGCGTCGGCCAAGGCCGCTGCCGAAGCGAGGGGAATCTGGAGGGTCGGCAGTGCCCCGGTGAGCAGCGTGCCTGCGTCGCGAGCCCGCAGGTTGAGCAGTCGGTTCTCGTTGCGGGTGTAGGTCGAGGCAGAGATCCAGACGAGCACTCCGGTCACAACCAGCCCGACCACGCCCACCGCCACGGCAAGCCAGTACGGCCAGGCACGCCGGGCGCGTGGTGCCCGCCCCGCCTCGCCCCCATGCTCGACCCCTCCCGTCCCGTTAGCCGACTCGGCTTCGGGGACGGAGATCGGGCCGCTTTCGGTCATCGCCACCCCGGCATCATTGCGGCAAGGGTACGCCACGATGGCTCCGGCATCGAGATCCGGCGGTTCTCGCAGCCCATCCTGCAACGTTGCTTTCAGGCGCTGCAGACACGGAGGAATCCACCATATGATGCCGACGCCCCATGTACCAACGCGGGAATTACAGCTCGGGGGAGGACTTCGTGCTCGAGTACGGCGAGCTCCGGTTCACCTTCAACGAACGCGACTTCCGAGAGCGCTGCGAGCAGGCGGCTCGCAAGCTGGGCTTCATCGGCGGAGCGGTGGACGAGGACGAGGGCGAGGACCTGATCAACCTGGTTGTGAACGGCGAGGTCTCAGAGCCCGCCTCGGCCCTCGGCGAGCACGTCAACGACTGCTGGCCGGATCTGGTCGGCCCATCCGATCGCTCGCTCGTCCATTGGCTGCGCCGCCTCATCTTCCGTGGCGCCTGGCTCGACCAGCGCGTCAAGGAAGGCGAGCTGGACATCCGCTTCGACGCCGACACGAGCGCGTTCGTGTACATCCAGCCCGACCGCGGCGGCGAGCCGATCCAGCTCGCCCCCGAGCCGAGTTGGAACCGGGTCGCCTACCAGCGCCGCTGACCCGCCGGGGAACCTGGCGGGCTACCCCCCGGTCCCGATCACCGCCGCGATGTTCTGAACCCGGGGCGCCGGGTTGTCGAGCAGCAGCCGGGGCACCGTGACCAGCCGGTAGCCGCGCCGGCGCAGCCCGGCGATGATCCGTGGGAGTGCCTTGACCGTTTGCGAGCGGTTGCCGCCGGCGTCGTGGAGCAGGATGATCGCGCCGGGCCGGGCGCCGGACAGGGCCGAGTTGACGATCGCCTTCACCCCCGGGCGACGGTAGTCGCCGGTGTCGACCGTCCACAGCACCATGAGCATCCGATAGCGGCGCAGGAGCGCGAGCGTGGTCCGGTTCCACATTCCGTAGGGCGGGCGGAACAGGCGTGGGAAGTGCGCGCCGCGCCGCTGCACGGCCAGGGCGTCGGAGAGCAGCTGACTGCGTTGCCCGGCGAGCGACAGCCTCGACATCGCGACGTGCCCCTCGGTGTGGTCGCCGATCGCATCGCCGGCGGCGAGGATCGCGGAGGTCGAGCCGTAGAAGTAACGCTCGAGCACGCCGACCTCGAAGAACGTCGCCGGGACGTCATGCCGGTTCAGGGTCGCGAGGATCTGCGGCGTGTACGGACCCGGTCCGTCGTCGAAGGTCAGCGCGATCTCCCGATGCTGCGACCCGGCGATGCGCACGTACGGTGTGTAGGCGAGCGTGCGGTTGATCGCGGCGTTCTCGGCTGCCGCCTCCCGGGCGGCCAGCGACCCGGCCGCCGAACCGGCCAGATCGCGCATCCGGTCGAAGAACCCCTCCGGAGCCGGGCTAGCGGCCGACGGTGCGCGCACCGTGCCGCCTCCTCCCGCGACCACCAGGATCGCCGCGAGCGCAAGCGCGACCAGGAAAAGGGCCGCGAGCCATCGACGGCGCCGGTGATGCGGCGCCATGCTCCGCCGGCGCACCAGGCGGGCCGGTTCAAGGATCGCCGGCTCGCCCGGCGCGCTGAATCCTGCGCTGCGTTCCATCGTTCTGCCCCGCCGGCCATGATGGCGGCTCGGGGCTCGCTGCGCATCACGCGCACGATCTCGCCCAGAACGCGGCCGGAACGGTCCTCGGCCTGACTGCGGCGACCGACCGCGCCGGGACCGGTCAGCCGCCTGGGCGGATACGCTCCCCGACGATGCACCCGCCGGTCTGCATCGTGATCCCGACCTACAACGAGGCGGCGAACGTCGAAGGCATCGTCCGGGCCGCGGTCGCCGAGCTCGAGCGTCTCGTACCCGACGCTCACCGCGTCCTGATCGTCGACGACAACTCCCCGGACGGCACCGGGGCGATCGCCGACCGCCTGGCCGAGGACTTGCCGGCGGTCGAGGTCCTGCACCGGGCGGTCAAGACCGGACTAGGGCATGCCTATCTCGCGGGGTTCGAGCGCGCGCTGAGCGGCGATGCCGAGCTGGTGATCGAGATGGATGCCGACTTCTCCCACGATCCGCGCTACCTCGAGCCGCTGCTCGACGCCGCCCGGGACGCGGATCTGGTGCTCGGATCGCGATACGTCGCGGGCGGGGGAGTCGAGGACTGGGGCATCGTGCGCCGGCTGATCAGCCGCGGAGGCTGCCTCTACGCCCGCACGATCCTGGGTGTCGGGGTTCACGACCTGACCGGGGGCTTCAAGTGCATCCATCGGCGGGTGCTCGAGGCGATCCAGCTCGAGACGATCCGAGCGGAGGGGTACGTATTCCAGATCGAGGTCACCTACCGGGCGCTCCTGGCCGGCTTCAAGGTGACCGAGGTGCCGATCGTGTTTCGCGACCGCAGCGTCGGGTCGAGCAAGATGTCGGCCCGGATCGCCGTCGAGGCCATGTGGGCCGTCCCGTTCCTCCGGCGCCGCGACGCAGCAGCCATGGCGGGGCGAAACGGCGCGGCAACTGCGATCGGGGCGCGCGATGACGGGTAGTGAGCAATCTGGAAGCCCCAGGCGAGGCCGGCAATCGAGGGAGGCACCCGCCGCGGGCGATGCACGACACCGGAGAGGCCTGACCCACGGAACATTGCGTTTGCAAGTTCCCTAACGTAATGGCAACAATGATCAAACTCCTGCCGACCCCGCGTCGGGCAAGCTGTATGCGATGAGCGTGAACAGCCCGCTTGGCGCGATGCGGGGCGGCGGATTCGAGCTGCGCACCCCCGCGCTCGAGACCCGCACGGCATCGCAGTCTCGCCTCGGCCTGCTTGCGCTGGCCGGCGTCCTGGTCACGGGGCTGCTGGTGGCGATCTCGGCCGCCGGCACCGACAAGCTTCTGCCGTCAACGGTGAATGCCGGCGTCGGGACGGTCGGCCTGCAGGGGTCGTTCGGCACCCCCGGGATCGACCTCGGCAGCATCGGACTGACCGTCGTGATCGCGGTGATGTTCGGGGCGTACCTGATCGCCGTGCGCAGCGCCGGCCGTCTGTCCCCCGTTCTGGTCCTGGGGACGATCGCGGGCCTCCACGCGCTGATGCTGCTCGCCCCGCCGCTGTTCTCGACCGACGTGTTCAGCTACCAGTTCTACGGCCGGATCGGGCAGGTCTACCACGCCAACGCCTACCTGGCCGGCCCCGCGGCGCTCAACCCAGACCCGCTGTTCCACTACATCGGGAGCAAGTGGATCAGCGTGCCGACCGTCTACGGACCGCTGTTCACTGCGCTCAGCTATCCGCTCGCCCCGCTGTCGATTCCCACCAACGTGTTCGTCTACAAGGCGATCGCCGCGGTCTCGAGCCTGGCCGTGGTCGCGCTGGTCTGGAACGGAGCGCGTCTGCGCGGCATCAACCCGGTCAAGGCGGCGGTGCTCGTCGGGCTCAACCCGCTGGTCGTGGTCTACGGCGTGGGCGGCGGACACAACGACCTGCTGATGCTGGTCCCGATGCTCGCTGCCGTGGTACTGCTGCTCCAACGGCGCGGCCGGTTGGGAGCCGGCTCGATCATGGTCGGGGCGGGCATCAAGATGACCGCCGGACTGTTGTTCCCGTTCGCCCTGGCCGGCGCTCGCGGACCGCTACTCAGCACGCGCCGGCGCGACCTCCTGATCGGGGCGGGCATCACCGCGGCGGTCATTGGCATCTTCACCGTGATCCTGTTCGGCGCCGGTCCGCTGCACCTACCCGCCACGATCGCGAATGTCCAGAGCAAGGGCAACTGGCAGAGCATCCCGGGGTTCATCGGGACCCGCCTCGGGCTTGGCACGGTCGGACATCCGGTCGCGCTGATCCTCGGCGCGGTGTTCGCCGTCGCGCTGGGCTGGCTGGTCTGGCAGGTGTGGCGAGGGAAGCTCGACTGGATCGCCGGGGCCGGGTGGGCATCGCTGGCGCTCCTCGTGACCGCGGCCTCGCTGCTGCCCTGGTATGTCGTCTGGCTGATGCCGCTGGCCGCGCTGGGGCGCGACCGGCGCCTGTGGAAGGCCTCGCTCGTGCTGAGCGGCGTCATGATCGGCTTCCAGCTGCTTGCCTACATCCCGCACGGAAGCGCGGTCGGACTGTGACGCGCGCATGACCTCGCTGGATCATTCCGACGTGGGCGGGCCGGCCATGCCGGCCAACGGCGGGCGGTCCCTCAAGCTGCTCAGCGTGGTCGCCCCGGTCTACAACGAGGTCGCGACAATCGAGCAGTTCTACGCCCGGGTGTGCGCAGCGCTACACGGGCTCCGGTTCGAGATCGTGCTCGTCGACGACGGTTCGACCGACGGCTCGGACATCGAGCTGCAGAAGCTGGCCGGCAACGACCCGCGTGTGCGCGTGGTTCAGCTGTCGCGCAACTTCGGTCACCAGACCGCGCTGACCGCCGGGCTCGACCATGCTCGCGGGGACGCCGTGGTGATGCTCGACGCCGATCTGCAAGACCCGCCCGAGCTGATCGTGCGAATGCTCGATCACTGGCGGGCCGGGTGCGACGTCATCTATGCGGTGCGCGAGCAACGCGAGGGCGAATCGCGCTTCAAGCTGACCACCGCTCGCTGGTTCTACTCGCTGTTCGACCGACTGGCTCAGGTCGAGCTCCAGCACAACTCGGGCGACTTCCGGATGCTCGACCGCCGCGCCCTCGATGCGCTGCTCTCGATGCGCGAGCGCAACCGGTTCCTGCGGGGGATGACCGTATGGGTGGGCTATCGCCAGGCCGCCGTCCCGTACACGCGCGATCGTCGCTACGCGGGCAAGACCAAGTACACGCTGCCCAAGATGATGAGGTTCTCGCTCGACGCGATCTCCTCGTTCTCGCACCGCCCGCTCCAGCTGGCGACGCTCCTCGGCTTCCTGATCTCGATCCTGGCGTTCATCGCGATCCCGGTCGTGATCACCCTCCGCATCCTCGGGTCCTACCTGCCGGGCTTCAGCTCGCTGACCATCGCGGTGCTGCTGCTGGGCGGAATCCAGTTGATCGCCATCGGGATCATCGGCGAGTACGTCGGCCGGATTTACGACGAGGTGAAGGGACGCCCGCTGTACCTGGTGCGCTCGCGCGTGAACATCCGCGACGATGAGGCACCGCCTCCGCTCGGCGGAGCCCTGCCGCCGGCCGCCTCGACGCCCAGCCGGCCCCGCCGGACCCCGTTCAGCTAGAGGACCTAGCCGCCGGCCGGGTTCGGGCCGACCGACCGGTTGACCCTCTGGCCCACCTCGTCGGCATCCTCGCGATCGCCGGCCCGACGCAGAGGGCGGACATTGCCGTCGCCGTCGTTATCGGCCGTCTCCTCGAGGGCCGCGATCCGGCCGGCCAGGCTCTTGATCGCGTCGGCGATCGGGTCGGGCAGGTGCACCCAATCGGCGTCGGGGCCCTCGGGGCGGCGCCCCTCGACCCGCACCGGATGGCCGGGATTGCCGACCACGGTGGAGTTGGCCGGGACATCGTGGATCACGACGCTGTTCGCGCCGATCTTGGAGCCGTGGCCGACCGTGATCGGTCCGAGAAGCTTGGCCCCCGATCCGATCGTCACGTTGTCCTGGACCGTGGGATGGCGCTTTCCGGTCGCGAACCCGGTACCGCCCAGCGTGACGCCCTGATACAGCGTCACGTCGTTGCCCAATTCAGCCGTCTCGCCGATGACGACGCCCATTCCGTGGTCGATGAACAGCCCGCGGCCGATGCTGGCCGCCGGATGGATCTCGATCCCGGTGATCGCCCGCGAGATCGCCGCGATGAGCCGCGGCAGCAGCGGCACCCCGGCCTCATGCAGCGCGTGGGCCACTCGGTGAGCCAGGAGCGCGTGGACCCCGGGCCAGGCGGCGAGGATCTCCAGCGAGCTCACGCCCCGGGCAGCCGGATCACGAGTGCGGGCGGCGGCGACGTTGCGGCGCACCTCGGCCGTGATGCGGCCGATCAACCCGAAGCCGAACATGTAAACAGCCTAGCTACCGGGCTTCCTCGGCCCGATCAGGGCGCGAAGAAAGGCGTTGAGACATAGCGTTCGCCAGAATCCGGCAGGATCGTGACGATCCGCGCATCGCGCGATTCCGGGCGGCGAGCCACCTCGATGGCCGCCCATACCGCCGCCCCGCCGGAGATTCCGGCCAGCACGCCCTCGCGCATGGCCAGGCCCCGCGCGGTCTCGATCGCCGCTTCGTCATCGACCGCGATCACCTCGTCCATCACATCGCGGTCCAGCACTGCGGGAACGAACCCGGCCCCGATGCCCTGGATCTTGTGCGGTCCCGGACGCCCCCCGGACAGCACGGGCGACGCGCTCGGCTCGACCGCGATCACCCGGCAGCGCGAGTTGCGTGACTTGAGCATCTCGCCGGCGCCGGTGATGGTTCCGCCCGTGCCGACGCCGGCCACGAACGCGTCTACCTCGCCGTCCATGGCGTCCCAGATCTCGGGCCCGGTGGTGAGGCGATGGATCTCCGGATTGGCCGGGTTCGAGAACTGGTCGGGCAGGAATACGTCGTCGCTCGTCGCCATCGCGCGCGCGGCGTCCACCGCCTCGTTCATCCCGCCCATCGATTCGGTGATCTCGACTCGGGCGCCGTACAGCCGCAGGAGTCCCTCGCGCTCACGACTCATGCCCTGTGGCATGGTCAGCACCAGGTCATAGCCCTTGGCCGCACACACGAAGGCCAGGGCGATCCCGGTGTTGCCGCTGGTCGCCTCGACGATCGTGGTTCGCCCCGGCTCGATCACGCCATCCCGCTCGGCGGCCTCGATCATGGACACGCCGATCCGGTCCTTGACGCTGCCGCCCGGGTTGTAGGCCTCGAGCTTGACGAACAGCCGAGCGTGCATGTCCGGCACCATCCGGGTCAGCTCGAGCATCGGCGTGCGTCCGACGTGCTCGGCAATGTTGGTCGGAATTGCCACCATTGCGGCCGCTAACCCTACGGAAACCGGCGAAATCAGTGCGTGTGGATACGCACGGCCCGGCTGTGCCCGGGCCCGTGGGTCGGGTCCCGACCGACGAGGACGCGGTAGCGGCCGCTCCGCACGATCCGCACACGGACGCTGTAGAACGAGAGGCCACCACGGGCGCCGCGCAACCGCGCCCGGCGGATCGTGTGCCATCGCCCGTGGGGTCCGAGCCACTGGATCAGCGCGAACGCCCCGTTGTGCCTCGGCCCCACGTGCCCGTGGAAACGAACCCGGCTGCCGCGCTGTGGATGTCGCCGGCCGACCCGGAGACCGACCCGGAAATGCACCGAGACACGCACCGTCGCGCTGGTCGCGCCGTCGGCGAGCGTCCGGTAGTAGGTGTTCGACGACGGGGCCAGGTGCGCGAACGAGTACGCGCCGCTCGATGTTGCGGTGGTGATCGCGGCGCCGGTCCATGGTCCCGCCGGGCCGGCGGCGCTCTGCAAGATGACCGTGACATGCGCCGGCCGGGGTGGCAGGACACGCCCGCCCAGGCTGGTGAGCTGGCCGAACGTGATCGTGCCGGGGACGGCGCCGAGCGTCACCCCAGCCGGGAGAGCGGCGGTCTTGAACGAAGAGTCGTGGCTGAACGTCGTCCCGTTCGCGTTCGTGGCGGCCAGTCGGTAGTGGTAGGTCGTGTTGGGGGCGAGCGTCCCGATCGTGGTGGAGACAACCGTCGGCTTCGTCCCCGACCCCGCGCTCGCGGCAGGCGTCCCCGCCCCGTAGGCCCTCGTGGTTCCGTACTCGAAGACGTAGCTCGTCGCCTGTCCGGCTGGATTCACCGTGCCGTTCAGGGTCGCGGAGGTCTGCGTTACGCCGGTGGCGTGCCTGACCACCGCCACCGGCACGGGCGGTTTCGGCGTCTTGAACGAGACGTCGGCGCCGAGCGTCGTGCCCGAGGCGTTCGTCGCCACCACCCGGTAGTGATAGGTGGTGTTCGGGGTCAGCGGCTCGATCGAGGTCGAGACCTTCACGGCGACCGTGCCCGAACCGGCGCCGGCCATCGAGGTCCGGCTCCCGTACGAGGTGGTTGTGCCGTACTCGAAGTAGTACGTCGTGGACTGCCCCTCGGGATTGACCGTCCCGTTGACCGTGGCCGTTGTGGGGGTTATCGCGGTGGCGTTGCCGGTCGCGACCACGGGCTCGCCGGCGGCCAGCGCCGCCGGGGCGGCCAGTGCGAGCATCGCCCCCGCGCTCACGACCGCTGCCACGAACCTCCTCATCGCCGAACCTGAACACGCCCGCGCCGGCAAAGTCGCGCGCATTGACGATGAGAACCTAGGCCCGCCGGGGGGTGGTCGAGAAAGCGACATATATCGTCCGCTTCTCGACCAGGCTCGCTGGTCGGCTTGGCTTCCGGAGTCCTCAGATGTGGTACATGGGCGTCCCGGCCGCGCGCGACTCGGCCTCGGCTATCTCGGCCACGGTCGACTGCGACAGGACGTTGCGCGCCGCCTGGGCCGCGTCGGCGAACACCCCGTTCGCGTCCGCGCCCACGGGTCCGTCGAGAAGCTCGACCAGCTCCAGGACCGTGATGTCACCCGCCGAGCGGGCGAACGAATAGCCGCCTTTGACGCCGCGCTGGGAGCGCAGCACCCCGGCTCGGCGCAGCGTGGCGAACAGCTGCTCGAGGAACTGGACCGGGATCTCCCGCCGGCGCGCCAGCTCGGCGATCGGCACCGGCCCCCGATCGCCGTGATGGTGCAGCTCGACCAGCGCGCTCAGCGCATACGGCGACTTCGTCGTGATCGAGATCATCTCCGGCCGATCATCGCCCGACCACGGAGGTCAATGCGCGAGGTTTTTTCAGCGGTCAGGTCCGTGTGCTGACCCCGGCCCCGTAGCTTGCGAAGCAGAATCGGACCCGCGACTGGCCGTTGGGATCGCTACCGACGCGATGCGTGCCGGGGCCGATCGCCGGATGCCTTCCGGGGCGCCCT
>DATFDC010000411.1:0-2925 GCA_035252415.1 Solirubrobacteraceae bacterium | reverse complement strand
CACGGCCGCCGACATGCTCCAGGCTCGGGCCATGACCCGCCTGCGCCGGCGGGCGCTCCAGCCCGGAGCGATCGGCGCCGAGACGGTGCGCAACGGCGCCCGGCTGGCCGCCGCGCTGCGCGGCACGATTGGAATCCTCACCTTGGCGCTGATCGTGCTCGCTGCCACGCTGGCCCAGTCCTGATTTCGCGTGCCGCGGCGCGCGCCGGACGGCTTCAGTAGCCCGGCCGCACGGTCGAATGTCGGTCCTGACGGCTCGGCTGCCATCGTTCGGCCATGACCGACGGCCATCTGATCCTCGCCACGGGCGCGCTTCTGGCCGGAGGCCTCGTCGCGTCGCTGCTCGCCGGGCGCCTGCGCGTGCCCAGCCTGGTGCTGTTCCTCGGTCTCGGAATGCTCGTCGGTTCTGACGGTCTGGGCTGGATCGCGTTCGGCAACTACCGGCTCGAGCGCACGATCGGCGTCATTGCCCTCGGGTTGATCCTGTTCGAGGGCGGACTCACGAGCGGGCTCCTACATCTGAGACCCGTGTTGGGCGCCGCCACGGCGCTGGCGACGGTCGGGACGGCGATCACCGCCTTGATCGTCGGCGTGTCCGCGGCGGCTCTGTTCGGCTTCTCCACGAAAGAGGGGCTGCTGCTCGGAGCGATCCTGTCCTCGACCGACGGGGCGGCGATCTTCGCGTTGCTTCGCGGCTCGACGCTGTCGCGCAAGCTCGCGGCGACGCTCGAGGGCGAGTCCGGCCTGAACGATCCGGTGGCGGTTGTGCTGGTCCTCGGCTTCATCGACGTGCTGAAGCGGCCGGGGTACGGCGTGGGGGATTTCATCCTGCTGTTCGCACGGGAGCTTGGGATCGGGCTGGCCATCGGGCTCCTGGTCGGAGCCGCGGCGGTCTACGTGTTGCGCCGGATCCGGCTCTCGACCGCCGGTCTGTATCCGGTCGCCTCGCTGACCGTTGCGGCGCTCGCCTACGGAGGTGCCGACACGCTGCACGGCTCTGGCTTCCTTGCCGTGTACCTGGCCGGGCTCATGGTCGGATCAGCCACGATTCCCGCCGAGCGAACCGTGGTGAACTTTCACCAGGGCCTGGGATGGCTGGCGCAGGTCGCGATGTTCCTCACGCTGGGCCTGTTGGTGTTTCCCTCGCAACTTTCCCCGGTTGCGGTCAAGGGCACCGTCCTGGCGCTGGTGCTGGTGTTCGTCGCCCGTCCGGTCGCGGTGGCCGTCGCGAGCCTGCCGTTTGCCTACAACTGGCGCGAGCGCGCGCTGTTGGCGTGGGCCGGTCTGCGCGGAGCCGTTCCCGTCGTGCTGGCCACTTTCCCGGTGATCGAGAACGTGCCGCACCGCCTGCAGCTGTTCAACATCGTCTTCTTCGCCGTCCTCGTATCCACCGTGCTGCAGGGCTCGACCTTCGAGACGCTGGCCGGCCGCCTCGGATTGACGACGACCGAGCCGGCGCTGCCACGCCCCCTGTCCGAGTCCGGAACGATCCGACGGCTCGGCGCCGAAGTGCTCGAATACACGATTGGTCCTTCAGACGCCGTCGCCGGCGCGCGCGTGCGCGACCTCGGCCTGCCACGCGATGCGGTAGTCAGCGTCATCGTCCGGGACGAGCGGGCGATTCCTCCCCGCGGCTCGACCCAACTGCGCGCGAGCGACGAACTACACCTCCTGATCGGCGAAGAATCCAGTCACCGCGTCCATGACCTCCTCCGTCGCTGGCGAACCGGACCGATCGGGCCGCCGCCGCGGCCGATCCGGCCGGTGACCGGGCGCCGGCCGATCTTCTCGGTCTGGTCCTGGAACGAAGAACACGACGGAGACGTCTCACGCCCACGCGCGGTCGCCGGGCAGCCGGTGGTCGAGCATCTGCGCATCCGCCGCGACCAACCCGGCGGCCTCTGGGTCCTCGCCGACGGCCGCTACGCGATCTCCGGGTCACTGGCGGCGGTGGGGTCCCGGCGCGACCTGACCGACTGGGCACGACGAAGGATGCGCCACGTCTCCGCAGAGGAACAAGCATGGCTCCAAAATGTGATCGGCGCCCTTGCCGCCGACGCCACCCGCGCGCCTACGCGGGCGCCGGACACCCGCCCGTGACAGCCCATCTCTCGGGCTCGCGGAAGCGACGCGACGATCCGGGGGGCCGGAGTCCGTTCCAGCCCCCCGGAGGCCAGGGAAGTGGGGGCCACAGTTCCCTGACCGCTTAGCGGGCCGGGTTCGGATCCGGCCCCAAGCCTGGCAGTGTCGCTGCGCTCGGGGGGACATCGAATGGGTGAAAGTCCTCATCTCCGCGACACCGGATGGGGGTTAACACCAATCGAAGGCATCGCCTCCAGATGCGAAGGTGAGTGGGATCGGAGCACCGGCAGCCCGCACCCGACCGATGGAAGGAGGCTCAGATGCTCACCGCTACACGATCACACCGCGAAGCCCTCGCCATGGAGTTGGTCGGGCCGGAGTCCGCTCTGGTTCGCGAGCTCATCGCCGCCTATTGGCACGAGCTCGAGAGCGTGACCAACCACCTCGCGTCTGCCACCAATCGTGACGGCGTCCACGCGGAACGAATCGCCGGCACGATCCACCAGGTGATGACAGCGGCCCTGAAGCACGCGCAGCAGGTTGCCGTCCGGATCGGGCAGCTACGCGGCATCCCGCCGAGCCCCGATGAATTCGCGGCGCAGGAGCTCCGCCTGCGAGCACCGGCAGACCCGCTTGACAACGGCTCCGTGCTGACCAGCCTCGTCGAAGCAGAGACCACGGCACTCGAGCGGTACCGCCGTATCGCCACGTTGGCCACGGAAGCCTATGACTGGGTCACGGAACGTCTGGCGAACCAGATCCTGCACGAGAAGGCGGTTCACCGGGACTCGCTCGGAAGCGTGCTCGCAACAGCGCAGTAGTCCGGCATGCCGAGGCCGGCGG
>DATFDC010000410.1:0-2922 GCA_035252415.1 Solirubrobacteraceae bacterium | reverse complement strand
CCGGGATCTCGCTGGAGGCGAACTTGTCCTGAAGCTAATCGGGGAGCTTGAGGATTCGCAGATGCTCACGGACGCGTGCCTGTGTTGTCTGCAGGCGCTCGGCGACGCCCTTGACGGTCAGGCCGGTGTCGATTAGCCGCTGGTAGCCGCGGGCTCGGGAACTGGCGCAGGGTCGTATTCGAACGTGACCATATTCTCGATTGCAGGCGGAGCGCGGCCGCGCGCTGATGACTCCGTGTTGCCGGCGTGTCGGGTCAGGCTGCCGCCGGCGTTGAACGGAGCGAGCCCGTAGGGCGAGCGCAGTTCAGCGCTGGCGGGCGCGCTTGCGCCTGGGGGGGCCTGGCCGGACGCTCCGGTGTGATGGGCCACGATAGCCGGAGCCTCGAGCCCTGTTGAGGTCACCCGCTTCGCAGACTCGGGTAGTCGCCCCATGGGCGTCCTGCGATCTCGGCCCATTGGGTGGCGGTAGCGATGTGGACGCCGACGACGTCCGCGACGATCGCTGCTGGGAGTCGTGCAGCGAGGTGCAACAGCGCCGCGTGCTTCGCGTTGTTGCAGTCCACGCCGATGCGTTTCATGCGGCGGCTGAGGACAAGCTCGCCGATCGGGCGCCCCGGCACGCTGCCTGGGAACAGCCACGCTGGTTGCTGGACTCTGTTGGGTGATCGCCCTGTTTGGTCGGCCAGCAGCTTCCGGATGTCGCTGGCGACCGGCTCGGGCATCGCGACCGCGGTCTTCCCGAACCGGATGGCGACGCTCCCCTCGTCAACGGTCACGTCCTCGGTCGTGAGGCGTGCGACGCGGCTCACGGGCTGCGCGAACACCGCGATCAGGATGCTCGCGACACGATCGCGGGCTGGCATCTGCGGATCGTTCAGCAGCCGCTGCGCGAGCTTGACGAGATCATGGCTGACGATCGGCTGAGACGGGCCGCCGCGCTCCCCGACCGGGAAATCCAGGTCTGGCATCAACTTCTGTGCCATCGCCCATCGAGCGAATGACCTGGCGATGTGGCGGTCCGCGCGGTCGCTGGCGAGCCAGGCGTCGATGTCGGTCTGAGTGCAGGTCTCGAGTGTCCGGTCGCGCTCGGCTAACCACTGCAGGAACGCGGCGGCGCTGCGCATCTCGACCTTCGGTCGGCTCAGGATCCCGTCCTTGAGCGGCGCGCGTTGGCTCTTTCGCCGGTAGCGGCGCAGAACGACCCAGTGCGCGAACGTGCGCAACGCCGGTTCACGGTCGTGCTCGGCAAGGAGCTCGTCTGTCCAGCGCTCAAGGCGGGCGAGCGCCGGATCTCGTGTCGGCAGCGCACCGGTGGCGACCAGCAGATGCTCGAGCCGGCGGACGGCCGGGTCGGAGGCATGGCGGTCAAGCGTCTCGTGGGTGCACGGCAGCTCGCCGCTGGCGATCCGTCCGAGCAGCGGAACGGCGCTGCTGCGCCCTAGCCATCTCAGCATGTCCTTGGCTGAGCGGGCCGCGATCAGCTCGTCGAACAACCCGTCGAGCCCGATCGCGACGCGCTGCGGGTTCTCCCCGAGTAGCTCTGTGAGACGGTCGTGAAGGACGCATCGTGCGCATAGGCCGCGAGCGTAGGGCGCATCCTCAGCCGCACATCGGCCACACATGTGATGGGCTGGCGCGCCGGCGCAGTCGCGGCAGACCGGCTCCTCGTAGCCCGGGTAGCGCATCAGCCTGCGCGTCTGCCCGCACTCCGGGCAGATGTCCTTGGCCGCGAGCGCGCGTGGGTAGCACGTGCCGCACACCGGCCCCTCCGGCCAGTGCGCCACCGGGCGTCGCGAACGGCCGCAGTGCGCGCAGGCCTGCGGCCTGACCGGCGCGCACGAACCGCACAGCATCCGCCCGCGCCGCTCCCCGCGGCACGGACGCACCTTCCCGCATCTCTCGCACGCGACCGTCGGCCCGCGCCAACAGAGCGCGCACAGGTCCGGGTCACCATCGACCGCGAGGCGGACGATCGTGCGGACTCGCCCGCAGCGGCCGCACCTGCCAGCAGGCCGCTGGTAACAGCGCTGGCACTGCGGTCGCCCCTGCCGGGTCCGGCTGATCGTCAGCGCGCCACAACCTTCGCACGGCCCGGGCGACCCGAGGCGGCAATGCGAGCACTGTGGCTGCTCTCCGTCAGCCGGGATCGCGGCCGGCTGGCCACAGGTAGCGCAGGTCGTGTGCGGCCGCTCGCGGCACTCCGAGCAGACGCGCTCGCGGGTCCGGTAGCTGCGGTTCACGCCGCACACCGCGCACCGCTCGACCGGCCTGATGTACGTGCGCCGATGGCACGCACGACACACCGGCTCTCCGTCCGGGCCGCTGGCCGCCCGCGCCTCCAGCTTGCCGCAGCGCGAACAGATCTCCGCCGGACGACGGCGCTTCAGGCAGCTGTTGCACACCTTCCCGCCCGGCACACCCCGGGCCAGCGGCTTCTCCTGACCGCAGTCGAGACAGCGAGGTAGCGCGAGCCCTTGAGCGCCCGCCGCGATCAGCTCCGCGATCAACCGCGCCACGGGCGCCGGAGCGCTCGAGTCGCCATCGACAAGCGCGGTCGGATGAGCGACCAGATGCTCGGTGATCATGTTCCGCGAGCGCGTTCTGGCCGTGACCTTCACGACCACGGGACGGACCAGGGCTGCGTCGAGCTGCGGCACGACGGTGACGACCGCGTCGACGGCTCGTGCGATTGCGAGCTCGTCACTGTCCGCACAGGCTCCGGGCACCGCGGGTAACGCCTGTTCAGCCCCGCTCACGCCCCGTGGCGTTTGTCCGGATCCGCGATCCGAGCGCGCACGGGTCGCAGCCCCTCCCGCACCTTCCGCGTCGCTCGTTCCTCCGGCGAGCCCGCGGTCTTGCGCTGCTGGCGGCGCTCGACGACCGGCTCGATCAGATCGCCGACACCGCAATCGAGCACATCAC
>DATFDC010000409.1:0-11428 GCA_035252415.1 Solirubrobacteraceae bacterium | reverse complement strand
AATTCCATCAGGCTCCAACGACAAGCCTGGGAGATGTGGATAGGGCGGTTTCCTGACCTCCGACCACTGACCCCGGCGGAGGTTTTTTCATATGCCGCCAGAGTCCCTTCGTTGCAAAGAATGTAGGACAACTTATCCGCTCGAGGCACAGTACGTCTGCGAGCGCTGCTTCGGCCCACTCGAGGTGGCCTACGAATCGCGGACAGGCGCCGACCCGAGCGAGCTGCGCCGCAGGATCCAGGCCGGGCCGCACTCGCTATGGCGCTACAGCGACTTCCTCCCCGTGCAGGCACCGCCCCGTGGGGTGCTCCCCGCCGGCTGGACGCCCCTGCTGAAGGCTGACCGCCTGGCCGAGCAACTCGGCCTGCGGGAGGTGTGGATCAAGAACGACGCGGCCAACCCCACGCACTCGTTCAAGGATCGAGTCGTATCGATCGCGCTGGCCCGGGCCCGCGAGCTGGGCTA
The DNA here is from genome assembly GCA_035252415.1 of Solirubrobacteraceae bacterium. GTDB lineage: Bacteria > Actinomycetota > Thermoleophilia > Solirubrobacterales > Solirubrobacteraceae > Palsa-465. The sequence goes on along the minus strand of DATFDC010000409.1, from coordinate 10,963 downwards.
CCAGACGGTGGCCTGCGCCTCGACCGGCAACCTGGCCAACGCGGTGGCCGCGCACGCATCGGCCGCCGGCCTCGAGTCGTACGTGTTCATCCCCTCCAACCTTGAGGAGCAGAAGGTGCTCGCCACCGGGGTGTACGGAGGCAACCTGGTCAAGGTGCGCGGCAACTACGACGACGTCAACCGCCTGTGCACCGAGCTCGCGGCCGAGCACGAGTGGGCGTTCGTGAACATCAACATGCGGCCGTACTACTCCGAGGGGTCCAAGACGCTCGCGTTCGAGACCGCCGAGCAGCTGGGGTTCGAGCTGCCCGACCGGGTGGTCGCCCCGATCGCCTCGGGGTCGCTGTTCACCAAGATCGCGCGCGGATTCGAGGAGTGGCTGGAGATCGGGCTGCTCGAGGGCGAGCTGCCGACCTTCCACGGCGCCCAGGCGGCGGGCTGCTCCCCGGTGGCCACCGCGTACGAGGCCGGGCAGGACTTCTGCCGCCCGGTCAAGCCGGACACGATCGCCAAGTCGCTGGCCATCGGCAATCCGGCCGACGGGCCCTACGCACTCGACCTGGCCCGGCGGACCCACGGCTCGATCGAAGCCGTGACCGACGACGAGATCCGCGAAGGGATCAAACTGCTGGCCCGGACCACCGGGATCTTCACCGAGACGGCCGGCGGCGTGACCGTGGCCGTGCTCGCCAAGCTGGCCGCGGCCGGCGCGATCGATCCGGGCGACCGGGTCGTCGCCTACATCACCGGCGAGGGGCTCAAGACGCTCGATGTCGCCCGCGGCACGTTCGAGGCATGGGAGATCGAGCCGACGCTCGAGTCCTTCGAGCAGGCCGCCGAGCATGTCGTCGCGGTGGCGTGATAAGACACCGGCGCATGTCAATCACGGTCAAGATCCCCACCCAGCTCCGAGCCGCCACCGACGGTGACGCCACCGCGAGCGTCCACGGCTCCACGGTCGGCGAGGTGCTCGACGCCCTGTATGACCGCTACGGCGAGCTGCGCAGCCGGATCGCCGAGGACGGCGGGCTGCGCCGGTTCGTCAACGTGTATGTCGGCGGCGAGGACATCCGCTTCCTGGACGGCCTCGAGACCCCCGTGTCCGACGGCGACGAGGTGACGATCCTGCCCGCGGTCGCCGGCGGCTGACAAAAATCAGTCGCCGGCTGTGGCGGCCGGCTCGCTCGCGGCCGACGCGGCGCTAAGACCCACCGGGCAGCTCACGCCGGTCCCGCCGATCCCGCAGTAGCCCCACGGGTTCTTCTCGAGGTACTGCTGGTGGTAGTCCTCGGCGTAGTAGAACTGCCCGGCCTGGGCGATCTCGGTCGTGACCTCCGGATATCCGGCGGCCTTCAGCCGCTCAGAGAACGCGGCAGCGGTGGCCTCGGCGACCGCGCGCTGCTCCTCGGTGGTCCAGTAGATCGCCGAGCGGTACTGGGTGCCGACGTCGTTGCCCTGGCGCATGCCCTGGGTCGGGTCGTGGCTCTCCCAGAAGAGGCGCAGGATCTCCTCGTATGAGGTCTTGGCCGGGTCGAACACGACCAGCACCGCCTCGGTCTGGCCGGTGCGCCCGGAGCAGACCTCCTCGTAGGTCGGATTGGGCGTGATGCCGCCCGAATATCCGACCGCCGTCGTGTACACGCCCGGGGCCTGCCAGAACACGCGCTCGGCGCCCCAGAAACAGCCCATCCCGACGATCGCCTGCTCGTAGCCCCCGGGGAACGGCGGCTTCAGCGGGGTCCCGAGGACGGCGTGGCGTGCCGGCACGGGCATCTCGGTCTCGCGGCCGGACAGGGCCCGCTCCGGCTCGACCATCGTCATCTTGCTTCGCAAACCAAACATGAGAACGAGCGTAGCCGGGCCGGGCGTCCGAACCATGAATTCCCGGAGAACGCTGCGCTACCGTTCGCTCCATGGGCGAAGACGAGGAGGTCGGCCGGGGAGCGCGGCCGCGGCGCTGGTGGCTGCTTGCGCCGATCGCGCTGATACCGGCGATCCCGGTGATCATCGGGATCGTCCTCGGGCTGGGTCAGTCGGGCGCCGGCGCGTCCGCGCCGAGCACCACGGTCAACCTTGCGCCGGTTCCCTCGCCCCCAACCCCGCCGGCCAAGCCTCGGAAGTCGCCCACACTCCCGGTGGCGCCCGGGCCGGGCGCGATCGTCGCGGTCCTGCTGCACCCGACCGCGCTGCGCGCCGCGCCGCACGGACGACGGCTCGCCCGGCTCACCCTCAAGACCCAGTTCGGCTCGCGCGAGACCATGCTGGTCGTGCGTCACGTCCCTGGGTGGCTGGCCGTCGTGGCCACGCAGGCCGGCAACGGAAAGGTTGGATGGATCCCCCTGAAGGCGGTCTCGCTCGTCCGCGTGAACTGGGAGCTCAAGGTGTCGCTCAAGGCTCGGCGGCTGAGCGTGCTCAGGGACGGGAAGGTCCTGAAGCGCTACACGGTGGCGATCGGCCAACCCGCCGCCCCGACGCCGACCGGCCGCTTCGCGGTCACCGATCGACTCACCACCGGCGACCCATCCGGTCCCTACGGTTGCTGCATCCTCGCCCTGTCGGCGAAGTCGCCGCACGCGATCCAGGGCTGGGACGGCGGGGATCGCATCGCGATCCACTCGACGCCCGAGACCTCGAGCATCGGCGAGGCGGTCAGCCATGGCTGCCTGCGCCTGACCCTCGCCGAGGGACGCTGGCTGCTGGGCCACGTCCCGCTTGGGACGCCCACGCTGATCACCGCCTGAGCCCCGTTTTTCCCCGCTGCGCCGGGGTATCCAGGTTAGAGGGGACCTGAACGAGAGAAGAAAGGAGCGGTTGCTATGGCTGATGAGCTCAAAGGCAAGCGCGTGGCATTCCTGTTCACCGAAGGCGCCGAGCAGGTCGAGGTGACCGAGCCTCTGGAGGCCGTCAAGAAGGCCGGTGCCGACGTGGACATCGTCTCGCTTAAGAAGGGCAAGGTCGAGATGTGGAACCACTTCGACAAGGGCGACAAGATCGACGCGGACAAGGCGGTCAAGGACGCGGACGCCTCCGACTACGACGCCCTGGTACTGCCGGGCGGCGTGGCCAATCCCGACCTACTGCGCGGCGACGACGATGCAGTGAAGTTCGTCCGCGCCTTCGTCGAGCAGGACAAGCCGGTCGGGGCGATCTGCCACGGTCCATGGATGCTGGTCGAGAGCGGTATCGCGAAGGGCCGCAAGGTCACTTCGTGGCCGAGCCTGCAGACCGATCTCAAGAACGCCGGCGCCGAGTGGGTCGACGAGGAAGTGGTCGTCGACAACGGGCTGGTCACCAGCCGCAAGCCCGACGATCTCAAGGCGTTCTGCGCGAAGATCGTCGAGGAGTTCGCCGAGGGCAAGCACGACCAGAAGGTCGCGGCGTAGTTTGGGCCGCGCTGACGCGCGGCGTCCGTGGGGCCGTTCCGCCGGGCATCCCTGCCCGGCGGGGTCCCGCGCCGACACTCAGCCGAACAAGGGCAGCCGCCGCCGGCGGGCCAGCGCGTCCATCCCGTCCTGGATGCTCGCGCACACCTCGCGGTACTTCGCCTCGACGTACTCAGCGTCCTCGGCTCGCGAGGGATCGCAGTCCAGCGTGATCGGCTCCTGGAACGCGGTGCGTATCTTGGTCGGCAGCGGGATCTCCGGCAGCAGCGCCGGCGAAATCCCCCAGGGCGCCTGCACCGCGATCGGGAACATCTTTAGACGCGCGACCCGGTCGAGCTGAAGCCACTTGGCCAGGCGCCGACCGGTCGCCAGGACCGGCATCGAGTCCGGGCCACCCACCGTGGAGATCGGGACGATCGGCACGCAGCTGCGGATGGCGAGCTTCACGAACCCCATGCGGCCGGCGAGCACGGCCTCGTCGCGCTGGGTCCAGGGCCGCAGCGAGTCTCGTTCGCCCCCAGGCCACAGGGCCACGTCGCGACCCGCGGCCAACGCAGAGGCGATGCTGTCGGGCGCGGCGGGCAAAACGCCCATGCGGCGGAAGTACGCGCCCAGCAGCGGCATGGCCATCAGCGCGTCGTGCGCGGTCCCGTGCAGCGGGCGCTCGGAGCCGAACCGGCGCCACCACTGCACGCCGACCGTCCACGCGTCCCAGACGAACGGCGCTCCCGAGTGGATGCCGACCAGGAGCGCCGGCGGGTCGGGGAGGTTCTCCCAACCCTCGACCTCCATCCGGAACCAGTAGTCCATGAGCGGGTTCCACAGGTACTTCTGGCGCTCGACGAAGTCCCAGTCCGGGCCGTCGAGGGACCATTGCCCGGCCCGATCGGCCACCCACCCGGCCGCACCGGGCTGCTTCTCGCGGCGCTCGGCAGCCTTTTGCGACGCCGCCTCGGCGTGGCGCTTCGCCTGGCCCGCGCGCGCATGGCCGTTGCGCCGGTTGGCCGGCGCGCGGTTCTGTCGCCTCTCCTGAAGCTCATCCATGTGCGATCGACCTCTCTCCGGGGGCTCTCGCGTTTGTCTACCCACGCCCTCTGATTACAACCGCTTCGCGCTGGGGAGAAGCGAGCGACGTGAGGATCGGCTACTTCCTTTCCAGCGAGGAGTGGGGTCCGCGCGACCTGGTCGAGCTTGCTGCCAAGGCCGAACGCTCCGGCTTCGAGGGCCTGTGGATCTCCGATCACTACCACCCGTGGAGCGACGAGCAGGGCCACAGCCCGTTCGTGTGGGCGGTGATCGGCGCGCTTGCCCAGGTCACCGACCAGAAGGTCACGACCGCGGTCACCTGTCCGATGGTGCGGATCCACCCGGCGGTCATCGCCCAGGCGGCGGCCACCGCGAGCATCCTCCTCAACGGGCGGTTCTGCCTCGGCCTGGGCAGCGGCGAGGCGCTGAACGAGCACATCCTCGGCGATCGCTGGCCAGACGCCGACGAGCGCCTCGAGATGCTCGACGAGGCCGTGCACGTGATCCGCACCCTCTGGAAGGGGGGCGTTCACAACCATCAGGGCAAGCACTACCGCGTCGAGCGCTGCCGCGTGTACGACCTCCCGGACAAACCGCCGCCGATCCTGATCTCCGGCTTCGGGCCCAAGTCGATCGACCTGGCCGCCCGGATCGGCGACGGCTACGTCACCGTGGGCCCCGACGCGGAGTCTGTCAAGCGCTTCAAGGAAAGCGCCAAGCACGGCGACGGTCTCGTCCAGGGCGGCCTCAAGGTGTGCTGGGGACAAGACGAGGCGCAGGCGCGCAAGACCGCCTACCGCCTCTGGCCCAACGACGCGCTGCCCGGCGAACTGGCCCAGATCCTGCCGACGCCCCAGCACTTCGAGCAGGCCACCGAGCTTGTGACCGAGGAGATGATCGCCGAGGACACCCCGTGCGGGCCCGACCTCGAGCGACACATCGAGACCATCCAGGCGTACGTGGACGCCGGGTTCGACGAGCTCTACGTCCAGCAGATCGGTCCTGAGCAGGACGGCTTTTTCGAGGCGTATCGAGAGCACGTGCTCCCGCGGTTTGCCTAGCCCCGGCCGCAGGCAGGAGTTTCGCCCCCGCGCCAGAACCAACGCGGGATGGGCAAACCGCCGCGTCCGAGGCTGTTGCTGCACCGCGCTGCAGCGTGGACCGCGGCCTGGGTGTGTGCCGCTGCGCTCTACCTGCTGCTGATCGACACCACGTCCCTGCCCGAGCTGCTCGTGCTCGCCGGGGCGGCGACGATCGCCGCGACCGGGTTCGAGCTGGCGCGTGAGCAGCAGACCGCGGGTGGCTTGAGCGTCCGTCTGAGGTGGCTGGCCCGCCTCTATCGGCCGCTGGTCCAAACTCCCTCTGACATCGCAGTCGTCGCCGGGCTGGCCCTGCGTCAACTCCTCAGACCGAGGCAGGTCAACGGGACCTTCCGCGCCGTGCCGTTCAGGTGTGGCCCCGACCACGACATCGAGATCGGCCGTCGGGCGCTGGCCGAAGCGTTCGGCTCGTTCGCGCCGAACACGATCATCGTTGGGGTCGACGTCGAGCGCGAGCTGATCCTCGGCCACCAGCTTCACCCGAGCGGCGGCGCCGAGGCGATCGACCTGCTGCGCCTCGGCACGGAGTGAGGATCGCAGCGCCATGAACGAGTGGGAGATCGCGGCCACCGTACTCGGCTTCGCGCTGGTCCCGTGCACCGCCGGCGCCCTGCTCAGCGCGCCGCGGCATGGCCTGGCGGCGATCCAGGTGGCCGCCATCCTGCTGAGCACGATTCTGGTGCTGCTTGCCGAGGGCTTTCACCGCCAGCCGTTCATCGACCTGGCGGTGGTGTTCGCACCCATGTCGCTGGTTGGCACGCTGATGTTCGCCCGGTTGATGGAACAGGATTTGTGATGAGCTGGCGCGCGGTCGTCGCGGTGGTCCTGCTAATCGCCGGCGGACTGCTGGAGGTGATCGCTGTGCTTGGGATCTGCGTGATGCGCGATGCCTACGATCGCCTCCACTACCCGGGGCTCGCGGGCTTTGGCGCGTTCCTGATCTGCCTGGGCGTCCTCATCCGCGAATCGTTCTCGCTGGTCGGCGACAAGGCGCTCCTGGTCGGCCTGATTCTCGTGTTCACCGGGCCGATCTTGGTGCAGACGTCGCTGCGCAGCCTGCTCATCCGCGAACTGGGGGACTGGCGGATCAAGGCGCGGGAGCGGAGCGAGCAGTGACTCTGCTGCAGATAGCGGCGCTCGCCGGCGTGGCCATCGGCGGCGGCGCCGTGGTGGTCGCGACCAACCCGCTTCGCCAGACGCTCGTGCTGAGCGTCTACGGGATGGCGCTGACCATGTTGTTCTTCGTCTTCCAGGCCCCGGACGTGGCCCTGTCGGAGATTGTCGTCTCGACCGTGGGGTTGCCGGTGATGATCCTGCTCGCGTTGCGCAAGGTGCGCGAGCACGAGCAGGAGCGCCGCGAGGAGAAGCAATGAGCCGAAAGGCGCGCCTCGTGCTGTTCGCGGTCGCCGCCGCCGGCTTCGGCGTCGTGCTCGTGTACGGCCTGGCCGGGCTTCCCGCCTTCGGCGACTACAAGGGCGTGTACGGCAACGTGATCAACGGACTGGGCGTAACCGTGCGCCACGCCACCGACCTGGTCACCGCGCTCAACTTCGACATCCGGGCCTTCGACACGCTGGGCGAGGAGTTCATCCTGTTCGCCTCGGTGCTCGGGGTCGTGCTGATCCTCCGCGAGATGCGCGAAGAACAGCAGCGCCCAGCCCAGGAGGAGAGCGAGGAGCACACCTTCTCCGGTGCCAGCGAGGCGCTCCGCGCGCTCAGCCTCGGCGTGATCCCGGGCCTCCTGGTCATCGGCGTCTACATCGTGGTGCACGGACAGCTCACGCCGGGCGGAGGATTCCAGGGCGGGGTGATTCTGGCCGCCGGGCCGCTCGCGGTGTTCCTGGCTGGGCGATACCTGCGCATGAAGATCGTCGCGCCGCACACGCTGGTGGAGATCGGCGAGGCGGCCGGCGCGGCGGGGTACGTACTGGTCGGGTTTGGCGGGCTGGTCTTCGCCGGCGTCTTCTTGAAGAACTTCCTGCCCCTTGGGGCTACCGGCCACCTTCTCTCGGGCGGCCAGCTCGCCGTGGCCAGCGTGGCGGTCGGGCTCGAGGTGAGCGGCGCGTTCGTGATCGCGTTCAGCGAGTTCCTCGATCAGGCCATCGCCGTCCGTGGAGGACCCGAGTCTTGAACTTCCTGCCCTTCGCGATCGCCGCCTGGCTGTTCCTGATCGGGCTCTACGGCGTGGTGTCGAGCCGGAACCTGATCCACGCGATCCTGTCGCTGACCGTCGTCCAGTCCGCGACCTACGTGGTGCTGCTGGGGATCGGATACAGCAAGGGCGGCCAGGCCCCGATCTTCGCCGACATCGCGCAGACGTCCAAGGCCGTGGACCCGGTCGTCCAGGTGCTGGTGCTGACCGACATCGTGATCGGGGCGACGGTCACCGCGATGCTCCTCGCGCTCGCCGTCCAGGCCCACAAGCGGTTCGGCAGTCTCGACCCGCAGGACCTGCGCGCCCTCCAGGACTAGCCGCGACGCAGGCGCACCGGCACGATGCACATCACCGCGCTCCCGATCGTCGTGCCGATGATCGCCGCGGCGTTGCTGGTCGCCTGCAGGCATTGGACCCCGAGGCTCGTAAACGACGTCGCCGCCGGCGGGGTGGCGATCACGGTGGTGACGCTGAGCGCGATCCTGCTCGCCCGCGCGGTCGATCATCCGTTCGCGTACTGGATGGGGGGTTGGCGGCCTACTCACATGGTGGCGATCGGGATCTCGCTCTCGGTCGATCCGATCGGCGCCGGTATGGCCACGTTCGCGGCTCTGCTTGTGACCTGCGCGCTCGTTTACTCGTGGCGGTACTTCGATGCCGCAGATGGCCTGTTCCACGCCCTCATGCTGGTGTTCCTCGCCGCGATGGTCGGGTTCTGCCTGACCGGCGACCTGTTCAACATGGTGGTGTTCTTCGAGTTGGTCGGCGCCACCGGGTATGCCCTCACCGCGTACCAGATCGAGGAGCGGGGGCCGATCCAGGGCGCGATCAACTTCGCGATCACCAACAGCGTGGCGGCGTACGCGATCTTCATCGGAGTCGGACTGCTCTACGCGCGCACCGGCGCTCTCAACATGACCCAGATCGGCGCCGCGCTCGACGGCCACCGGCCCGACGCGCTGGTGATCGTGGCCATGGTGCTGCTGTTCATAGGGATGCTGACCAAGGCTGCGGCGGTGCCCGTGCACTTCTGGTCGGCCGACGCCCATGCGGTGGCTCCGACCCCGGTGTGCGTCCTGTTCTCGGGCGTGATGGCCGAGCTCGGCATCTACGCGATCGCGCGGCTGTACTGGACGATCTTCGCCGGCACGCTCGGTCCCCACGCCGACGGGCTGCGTGCCATCCTGATCGCGCTCGGGGTGGTGACCGCCCTGGCGGGAGGGGTGATGTGCTACGCGCAGCGTCACCTGAAGCGGCTGCTCGCGTTCTCGACGATCAGCCACGTCGGTGTCATGGCATGCGGGGTGGGATTGCTCACCGCACACGGCCTGGCCGGCGCCGCGACCTACATCATCGGCCAGGGCTTCACCAAGGGGGCACTGTTCATGCTGGTCGGCGTTCTCCTGCACCGGTTCGGAACGGTGGACGAGTTCGACCTTCACGGCCGGGGGCGCGGGCTGAGGGTCGCGGGCGTGCTGTTCGGCGTCGGGGGGCTGGTGCTGAGCGCCTTGCCTGGGGTGACCCTGTTCTTCGGCAAGTCGCTGCTCGACGCGGCCGCGCTTAAAGGCAGCTACCCGTGGTTGCCAACCGTGTTCGTGATCTCATCGCTGCTGACCGGCGGGGCCGTACTGCGGGTCGCCGGGCGCGTATTCCTGGGCCTCGGCGCATCGGAGCGCGAGGACGACGTCGAGCTCAGGGGAGCGGCCGAGGAGGAAGAGGACGAGGAGCAGGCCTCCCGCGACTGGACCCCGCCGCTGATGCTGATCGTTCCGGCAATGATGCTGCTTGCCGCGATCGTGATCGGGCTGATCCCGGGCGTGGTGCCGGGCATCGAGACCGCGGCCTCGCACTTTCACGACCACAGTTCCTACGCCCGCTGGGTGCTGGGCGACGCGCCGCCGCACTTCTCACCGGTGGCGCACACGCACGTGGAGACGTTCGACTACCTGTACGCCGGAGGCGGCACGCTCGGGGCGCTCGCGCTGGCGGCGCTCACCCTGTTCGGCCCCACCCTTCACCGCCGGGTGCCGCGTCCGATCATCGCGCCACTCCGCGGGGGCCTCACCGCGCTTCGCGAGCTCCATAGCGGCCACATCGGCGACTACATCGCGTGGTGGACGGCGGGCGCGGCGGCGATGGGCGGGGCATCCTTGATCCTGCTGAGATGAAGTTGAAGCGATTGACCGCGGCGCCGGCCCTGGCCCTCGTACTGGCCGCCTGTGGCGCGACGCCTCCGCAGGCGCCGCCCAAGCAGGCCATGAAGCTCAGCGTGGCCACGGGCGGAATCTCGACCACGTGCGGCCTGACCTACCAGGCCACCGCCTTCCCGGGCAACCGCAGGGCCGCACTTGAGACCCTGGAGGCGAAGGTGTCCTTAAGCGTCAACAAGCTGGCCTCGGTCTATGCCCGCAACCCCGCCTGGATCTACCAGAGCGAGACCGTGCACGACATCGTGCGCGATGCGCTGGCGATGCTCGACAGCTGCGGTCTGACCAAGGCGCAACGCGCGCTCGCGCACGCGACATACGCCCGCTCACAAAAACCCTAAGCGCGCGGCTAGGCCGTCACGACCTCGCCGAGGCCGAGCGCGTCGGTGTACTGGCGCCAGCACGAGGGACGGCTACTCGCGCTTGTCGTGTGGCGGTTCGGCCGGATCGAGGAGCGGTGGAACTCCGAGGGGTGATCAGCGCAGCGGCGTCTGATCGAGCCGCTCGCACAGTTCGGTGACCGACTCGAACACGTCGGCGGCGCCCGCCTCCTTGAGCTCGTCGACGCCGAACCCGCCGGTGCGGACCGTAAGCGTCGGCACGCCGGCCTTGGCGGCCGCCTCGACGTCCCAGGTGGTGTCGCCCACCATCACCGCGTCGTCGGCCGAGCCGCCCGCCTTCTGAAGCGCGGCGCTGACCAGGTCGGGCGCCGGCTTGGTCGACTCCACGTCGGCCGAGGTCGTCCAGTCATCGGCCAGCTCCCGGGCGTCGAGCAGGTCGAGATAGTGCTCGACCTCGTCCTGCTTGGCCGAGCTGGCCAGCACCACGGTGTGCCCGCGGGACTTGAGCTGCTCGATCAGCTCGCGCGATCCCTCCATCGGCTGCACCTCGTCGATGAGCTGGAGGTACAGCGCCTTCTCGGCGGTCCGGATGTCGTCGCCCTTCTCCTTCTCGGTCTGCTCGTCGGTCAGCGCCTCCACCATCTGGTCGCCTCCCATCCCGATGTGGCGGTGGATGCGCCAGAGCGGCAGCACGATGCCGTGCTGCCGAAACGCGCGGTACCAGGCGATCGCGTGGTGGTAGTTGGTGTCG
>DATFDC010000408.1:0-6571 GCA_035252415.1 Solirubrobacteraceae bacterium | reverse complement strand
GGCGAGATCGGCGGCGTCGCCGTACGCGTGGGCCTCCCGCGCCGCCAGCGCCGCCTGAACCGTGGCCCGCAGTGCGGCGGGCTGATCCCCCGCGGCGGCATAGTGGTAGGCGATCGCCGAGATGAACTCGAGCCCACGATCGTCGTCGACCTCGAGGCGTTCCTCGAGCGCACGGGCCAGCGCCAGGTGCAACTCGCCGCGTTCGCCCGGGAGCAGATCGTCGTACAGCGCCTCGCGCAGCAACGCGTGACGGAACCCCAGGCGGCCGTCTTCCTCAGCCACCAGCACCTGCTCGGCGACGGCTTCGCGCAGAGCCTGGTACAGGGCCTCGGGCTCCATGTCGGCCACCTGCACGAGCGTCACTTCGTCGAGTGCCCGGCCGGCGGCGATCGCCCGGGTGGCCGCCTGCGCGTTGGTCGACAGCCGCTCGATCCGGAGCATGAACGCGTCGCGCAGCGACTGGGGCGCGGCGCCGCGGCCGTCGAGCCCGGCGGCCAGAAGCTCCTCGGTGTAGAGCGGGTTGCCCTCGCTGCGGACGTAGAGCCGCTCGACCAGCTTCTCGCTCGGCGGCTCGCCGATGATGTCGGCGAGCGCCTCGGCGAGCTCTAAACGGTCGAACGGAGCCAGCGAGACCCGGCGCACGATGTCCAGGCGCTCGAGCTCGGAGAGCAACGAGCGCAGCGGGTGCCGGCGGTGCAGCTCGTCGGTCCGGTAGCTCAGCAGCACCATGACGCGCTCGGTGCGCAGGCTGCGCGCCAGGAAGTCCACGAACGTCCGGGTCGAGCGGTCGGCCCAGTGCAGGTCCTCGAGCACGAGGACCAGGAGGCGATCTTCGCTCAAGACGTCAATCAGCTCGAGCAGCCCCTCGAACAGCCGCACCTGCGCCGATGCATCTCCTCGATCGGTCGCGGGCGGCTCCTCGTCGAGTCCGGGCACGAGCGCCGCGAGCTGAGCGCGGCCGCCGCGGCTGACTGCGCTGAGCGCGGCGTCGCGGGAGCGGACCAGCGGTCTGAGCGCCCCGACCAGCGGCGCGTAGGGAAGCTCTCCGTCGGCTTCCTCGACCGCCTCGCCGCGCAACACGAGAACGTCCTCCTGCTCAGAGATCCGGCGCTCGAACTCTCGCACCAGGCGGGTCTTGCCGACGCCGGAGTCGCCGGCGAGCAGCACCACGGCCGGGTGCTGCTCGGCGGCTTCACGTGAGGCGTGCTCCAGCTCCGCCAGCTCCTCGGTGCGTCCGACGAACCGACTTGACGTCACTCGCGCGCGCATGTGAGAAGTATCGCGAGAAGCCTCGACGGCGAGTAGTTCCGGCGACTTCGGCGGCAAGCCGGTATTCGTCGGCCGCCCGTCGGGCGTCCGAGATGTGCTGCTGGGCAACTGCTTGGGAGATGTTGGGGTGCATGGTGTTTCCCTCTCGATTGAATCCTGTTCGGCCACTGCGAAGAGGATGAACTGAGAGGTCCGCTCCGACATCGGGAGAACGGAGCCGGTTCGGCCTTGCGACCCCTTACTTCCGAGCGACCACCCCTTACGCGGGGCCTACGCGTCCGGCCGCTCGTCCCCGGAGCTGAGCGGACTCGCGGGGGAGCGCGTAGCCGAGGTCACCTCGGCCGTGGTCACGTTCTGGGGATGGTGGCAGGCGGCGATGTGGCCGCCGGCGTACTCGGTGAGCTGCGGCTCGACCGTCCGGCAGATCTCGGTCGCCCGCGGACAGCGGGTGTGGAACCGGCAGCCTGGCGGCGGTGCGATCGGATTCGGCGGCTCGCCACCGACGATCGGCCGCTCGCGCGCACGGTTCTCGTTCGGGTCGGGGATCGGGATCGCGCCCAGCAGCGCCGAGGTGTACGGGTGGATCGGCTTGTGGTAGAGCTCCTCGGCGGGCGACACCTCGACCAGCTTGCCGAGGTACATCACCATGATCCGGTCCGAGACGTGGCGCACGACGCTCAGGTCGTGGGCCACGAAAACGTAGGACAGGTGCAGCTCGTCCTGAAGCTCGTCGAGCAGGTTGATCACCTGGGCCTGGATCGACACGTCAAGCGCCGAGACCGGCTCGTCGAGCATGATCAGCTTCGGATCCAGAGCCAGGGCACGGGCGATCCCGATGCGCTGGCGCTGGCCGCCCGAGAACTCGTGCGGGAAGCGGTTCACGTGCTCGGCATGGAGGCCGACCTTTTCGAACAGGCCGCGGGTCTCGGCCTCGATCCGCTCCTTGGGGACGCCCCGGATCCGCAGCGGCGTGGCGACGATCTGGGCCACGCGCTTACGCGGGTTGAGCGAGGATTGCGGATCCTGGAAGACCATCTGCATCTGGCGGCGGATCGGCTCGAGCTGTTTGCGGCCGGCCTTGGTTATGTCGTTGCCGCGGAACCGGATGGCCCCGTCGGTGGCCTCGATCAGCCGCACCAGCGCGCGGATCAACGTGGTCTTGCCGCACCCCGATTCCCCGACGATCCCAAGCGTCTCGCCCTCGCGCAGCTCGAACGACACGTCGTCGACGGCGTGGACCTGGCCCACCGTCCGCGCGACCACCGCGCCGGCCTTGATCGGGAACAGCACGCGCAGGTGCTCGACCTCGAGCAGCGCGCCACCGTTGCCCGCCTCCGGCGCCGGAGTCCCGTCCTGTGACTCGACCTCGACGCTCACGAGATCACCGTCTGCTCTGAGGCGAGCCCGATCTGGTCGCCGACCTGGCGGAGCTTGCGCTTGCGCTCGGGCTCGAGCCAGCAGCGATCGAGGTGCGCCGGCGCCTCTTCCAGCCGCGCCGTCAGGTCGGGGACGTCCGTGCAGCGCTCGAACGCGTGCGGGCAGCGAGGACGGAAGTGGCACCCCTTGGGCGGGCGCAGCAGCGACGGCGGCAGCCCCGGGATCGCCGGCAGGCGCTGTGAGCGATCGCGATCGATCCGCGTGATCGAGCCGAGCAGCCCCCAGGTGTAGGGGTGCTGGGGGTCGTAGAAGATCTCGTCCAGCGTCCCCTGCTCGACCACACGCCCGGCGTACATGACCACGATCCGGTCGGCGATGTCGGCCACCACTCCGAGGTCGTGGGTGACCAGGATGATTCCAGCGTCGGTGTCGGTGCGAAGCTTTCGCAACTCGTCGAGGATCTGGGCCTGGATCGTCACATCGAGCGCGGTGGTCGGCTCGTCGGCGATCAGCAACTTCGGCGAGTTGGCCAGCGCCATCGCGATCATCACGCGCTGGCGCATGCCGCCCGAGAACTCGTGCGGATAAGAGCGCGCTCGCTCGCGCGCGTGCGGAATCCCGACGCGCTCCATCAGCTCGGCGGCTCGATCGCGTGCCTGCGCCTTGCCGAGCTGCGGCTCGTGCTGGCGGATCTGCTCGGCGATCTGCTTCCCGACCCGGTACACCGGGTTCAGCGAGGCCATGGGGTCCTGGAAGACCATGGCGATCTGCGCGCCTCGGACCTTGCGCAACTCATCCTCGGAGGCACTCACAAGGTCGCGGCCCTCGAACAGCGCCCGGCCCTCGAAGCGGGCGTTCGGGCCGCGGGTCAGGCCCATCAGGGTCATCGCGGTCACCGACTTGCCCGAGCCGGACTCGCCGACGATCGCCACCACCTCGCCCCGCTCGATTCCGAACGACACGCCGTCGACCGCCTGCACGACGCCGTCCTCGGTGCGGAACGAGACGCGCAGATCCTGCACCTCGAGCAGGTGTCCGTTCGTGGAGGCCCCGGTGCTCACAGGCGAATCCGCGGATCGAGAACCGCGTAGATCACGTCGATGAACGCGCCGATCAGCACCACCGTGAACGCGCCAAACATCGTGATGACCAGGACCGGCGGGATGTCGAGCGCCTGCACCGACTGAGCCGCGTACTGCCCGATGCCGTGCAGGTTGAACACGGTCTCGGTGAGAATCGCGCCGCCGCCGATCACCGCCGCGAAGTCGAGCCCGAACAGCGAGATGATCGGGATCATGCTGTTGCGCAGCACGTGGCGCACCATGACCTGACGCTCGGTCAACCCCTTGGCCCGTGCCGTGCGGACGTAGTCGTCGTTCACGGTGTCGAGGATCGTCGAGCGCAAGACCCGCGAGTACACGCCGATGAACAGCACCGACAGCGCGAACCACGGCATGATCAGGTGCCTGAACCACTCCCAGGGATTCGAGAGCGGGGCGTAGTCGCCCGCGGGCAGCCATCCGAGCTTGTCGCCGAAGTAGTACGAGAGCACCGCGCCGAGGAAGAACACTGGTGTCGAGACGCCGATCAGTGACAGCACGGTCAGCCCGCGATCGAGCCACCGGCCTGCCCGCCAGGCGCTGAGCAGGCCGAACACGATCCCCATCGACAGCCAGATGATGCCGGCGCCGATGGCCAGCGACGCGGTCACCGGCAGGAACTTCACGAGCTGGTCGATCACGTTGACCTGCTGGCTGAACGAGATGATCTGCCCGGTGAAGATCAGCTTCATGATCAGCAGATAGCGCGTGTACACAGGCCGGTCGAAGCCCCACTGATGGCGGATGTGCTCGAGCGTCGCCGGCGTGGGGAAGCGCCCGGCCAGCTGGAGCTCCGGATGCGGGATCGCCGTGAAGATCAGGAACGTGAGGATCGAGATCGCGAACAGCACCCCGACCATCGAGAGCACACGGCGGATGACGAAGCGGCTCATGTCAGCCCCCGGTCCCCATCAGTGCTCGATTCGGATCTTGGCCCGTGGGTCGAGCGCGTCGCGCACACCGTCGCCGAACACGTTGATCCCCAGCACGCACAGGACGAGCATGATCCCCGGCACTAGCATCGTGTGCACTGCGGCCGGCAGCAGGCCGATGCCCTCGCCGATCATCGTCCCCCACGACGGGTTCGGCGGGCGCACCCCGGCGCCCAGGAACGACAGGCCCGCCTCGGTGAGGATCGCATTGGCCATGATCAGCGGGATGAACACGATGATGGTCGAGGTGACGTTGGGCAGGATCTCGCCGAACATGATCCGCGCGTGCCCGAGACCCTGCTGACGGGCTGCGTCGATGAACTCGCGCTCACGCAGGCCGAGCACCTGGCCGCGGATCGGCTTGCCCACGTACGGCACGTAGATGACCCCGATGATGATCGCCGGGATCTGCAGCGAGTTGCCGCTCAGCTTGGTGAAGCCGAGATCGAGGCCGCTGATCGCCAGCACCACGCCGAGCGCGATGCCCAGCAGATACACCGGATAGGCCCAGATCAGCTCGAAGGCGCGGGATATGAGCCCGTCGAGCGGACCGCGGAAGTACCCGGCCAGGATGCCGAGCAAAGTGGCCAGGATGATCGTGATCAGCATCGCCTCGGCGCCGATCTGGAGCGAGTTGCGCCCGCCGTAGAGCAGGCGAACCGCGACGTCGCGCCCGGTCTCGTCCGCCCCCAGGAAGAACTTGGCGTGCCAGGTCGGCCCGATCGGCAGGCCGAACTGGTTCAGCGCGGTGTCGGCGTGCTGGTCGTTCGGTCCGCTGTGCGCGATGTCGTGGGCGTACACCGGCGCCAGCAGGCACACGATCACGATCGCCACGAACAGCCCGCCGAAGGCGAGCGCGACCTTGTTTCGCCTCAGACGCCGCCAGGCCAGCTGGTAGGGACCCAGGCCGGGCGGCAGCTCCTCACCGGCATCGCTCCACGCAGCGGTGTCGGCGGACAGCTCAGTGCCGGTGGCGGTCGTGCTCATGGCGCGGTAAGCCTAACTGCGGGGACGACCCGGGACCAGTGAGGCCCCGGGCCGTCTGACCGCTGCTACTTCAACTGCAGCGAGCTGAAGTCGTTGCCCTCCAGCGGGCTGAATACCACCTTGCTGAAGTCGATCCTGTTGGACAGGAACTCCGGCGAGGACTCATAGCCGTACGGCACCACGTACGCCTTCTGAGTCACGTAGGTATCCAGCGCCTGCCACCGGGAGGCAACGCTGTTGATCTTGCTGCCCGGAACCGGGTACAGCGCAGCCAACTCGGACTGGATGTGGGGGTCGTTGACCTCCTCGTAGTTGGAGTTCCCCACGGGAACGATCGCGTTCGCGTCGACCAGGTTCTGGTAGAAGTCGGTCGGGTTGGGGAAGTCCTGCTGCCAGTCGGCGAAGCCCGTCTGCGGGTGGTTCTTGAGCGTCTCGATCGTCGAGAAGTACTCCGCGTCGGCGATCGTCTTGAGCGACGCCTTGAACCCGATCGCATTCAGCGTGGCGGCGTAGTTCTCCGCCCACTGAAGTCGCGGCTGGCGGTTCTCGGCCCACACCGTAACCGGCGTTCCGGCCATCCCTGACTGCTGCACCATCTGCTTGGCCTTGGCCACATCCGGCGCCTTGTTCGGGTCGCCGTACGGGCAGGTTCCGGTCGGGTGCCCGACCATCTGCGGCGGGAGCAGGAAGCAGCCCGGCACCAACGCGCCGCTGCCGATACGGGCCAGCGCCGGCCGGTCGGTCGCGTACGCAACCGCCTGGCGGGCGAGCAGGCTCGTGAACGGCTTCTGGGTCGTGTTGAGGAACCAATAGAACGTCTTATTGGTCTCGTACGCCTTGTAGCGGTCCTTCTGCTGGCTGACCTGCTGGATCAGCGCCGGCGGGATCGTGTCGCCCCAGTCGAAC
>DATFDC010000407.1:0-7966 GCA_035252415.1 Solirubrobacteraceae bacterium | reverse complement strand
TCGCGCTGCTGCTGACCGCGGCCAGCTCATCCCCCTCGGGCAGGTACATGACCAGCGTGCGGGCGGCCACGATCTCCCGACCCTGGGCCAGGATCAGCGACAGCACGCGCTCGAGCTCGGTCTCCCCGCCCACCGCTCGGGCGATCTCCGCGAACGCCTCGAGCCGCTCGACACTGCGGGCCAGCCCGCGGTTGCTCGCCTCGAGCTGATCGGCGTAGAGCGCCAAATCGCGCTGGGCGTCCTGGCGCACGGCCATGTCGGTGCGCAGCCGCTCGGAGAACCGTCCCACCACCACCGCGGTGATCACGAACGCGGCCCCACGGGCGATGTACCCGAGCGGGTGGACGTGGACCGAGTTGATCAGGCTCCAAGCGGGCACCAGCGCCTCTGCCAGGGCAGCGCCGATCAGACCGCCCGCGATGCCGAACTCGATGGCCAGCACCGCGACCGGGATGATGTAGAAGTTCGCCAGCAGCGCGTCGGGGTCGTAGATCACCACCCGCGCGGTGAACGCCGCCGCGAACATCACGATGGCGATCCCGACGACCGCGGCACGCTTGCTGGCCGAGGGCGGCTGCGGGGCGGTCGCCCTGAGCCGCTCGATGACCCGGCGCTGCGCGGCCTCGAGCTCGATCTGTCTGGCCCGGGCAGCGCCGGCGCTGATCGGAGGCTCGTCCGCCCGGGCCCCGGCGCTCATCGATGGATCACTCCGTGCTCGAGCGCGTAGCGAACCAGCTCGGGCCGGCCGGTGATCCCGAGCTTGGCCTGCAGGTTCGCGCGATGCGTCTCGACCGTGCGGGGACTGATGTACATGCGCGTGGCGATCTCGGAGTTGGTGTGCCCGAGCGCGACCAGGCGGAGCACCTCGAGCTCGCGGTCGGAGAGCGTCGCGTCGCT
This sequence comes from Solirubrobacteraceae bacterium, assembly GCA_035252415.1. Taxonomy (GTDB): domain Bacteria; phylum Actinomycetota; class Thermoleophilia; order Solirubrobacterales; family Solirubrobacteraceae; genus Palsa-465. Next base: position 7,069 of record DATFDC010000407.1, on the reverse strand, counting down.
GTCGCTGGTCAGCGCCCATCCGCCGATCGCCGGATCGAGGTAGCGCCCGCCCTTGGCCACCGTGCGGATCGCCCGGACCAGGTCCGTCCGCGAGGCCTCCTTGAGGACATAGCCGGCCGCGCCCGCGTTCCAGGCCGGCCCGACGAACGCCGGATCGTCATCCATGGTCAGGATCACCACGCGAGTCGCTGGCGAGGCCGAGCGCAGCTCGAACAGGGCGCTCAGGCTCAGATCGCGACCCATGTGGAGATCGAGCAGGAGGATGGCCGGCGTGCACTCGCGCAGCAGCTCGGCCGTCTGTGCGAGATCGCTCGACTCTCCGACCACGGCCAGGTCCTCCTCGGCCTCGAGCAGCAGCCTCAGCCCCTGCCGGACCACCGCGTGGTCGTCGGCGATCACGATCGTGATGGGTTCGATTGGCACTCTCAGCTCGCCTTGGCGAGATAGGTCTGTCCGGCGCGAACGGTGACCGTCTTGTGCAGGCGGAAGTCGCGGACGACGACGACGCCGCGCCGGACCACGGTCAGGGTGCCGTCGCAGCGATCCCGCACGCCCCAGTCGGTGCCCCGGACGGTGGCCGCGGCGAACCGACCGGCGGTCCGGAAGCGGCCCTTGGCCGTGCCCCGGAGCAGGCCCAGAACGCGTCGGTTGACCGCCGCGCTGCGGGCCGCGCTCGTCCCGCACACTGAGCGACGCAGGTTGTCGCGGATCACCAGGTTGACCAGGCCGCCCGCGGTCCGGCTCTGCTCGATGCGGAAGATGCCCCGGAAGAACTGCCCGGTCTGGAGCTTCGCGGGCGGTGGGCCGGGATCGGCCGAGGTGAGCCTGACCCGGCCGGCCGTCGTGTCGACCATCGTCCCGACCGGGACGGTGGTTGGTCCGTAGTTCAGTGCAGCGAATCCGTGGCGTCCGCCGGGCAGTCGGATCAACACCTTCCCGCTGATCGGCGTGAGCACGACTGTCTTGGCAAAGGTCGGCATCGGCGGCGTGATCACAGCCCGCGCACCAGTGACACCAGCGCCCGCGACGCCTATCGACCACGCCACGCCTACCGCCCAGATGATCCGTCGTCGTCCTTGTACCACGTTCGGTCCCCCTGGAGACGGTAGAGCGCGTCACGGCCGCTCGTCAACCCTGGCCGGTTGCCGGGTTGCCGCGCGCTCGGGTAATGCGTAGACTGCCCTGGGTGTTTTGCGCTGCCTTGTTCGCGGCGCGAACCGGGGCGAAAAGGGGCCAACCGCGAGGGGTGATGGACACATGAAAGGGACGCGGCTTTTGGGGAGCAACCGGAACCTGAAGGTTCTCCTGCTCGCGTTGGTGGCGATCGTGGCGACCGGCCTGGCGCTCGGCGGCTACGCCGCGCGGTCGCTGCGCACATTGGATCTGAACTCGGTCAACGCCCGCTTCTCGGTGCGCGGCGCTCAGAAGGCGCCGTCGAACGTCGTGGTGGTCGCGATCGACGACCAGAGCATCGCGACGATCAACAAGCAGTGGCCGTTCCCGCGCGCGACCGAAGGCCGACTGCTGGACCGGATCGGCGCCGGGAAACCCAAGGCCGTCGCCTTCGACGTCGCGTTCTCCGACCCCAGCCAGCTCGGCCAGAAGGACGACGAGGCGCTCCTGAACGCGCTCGGCGGCGACAACATAAACGGGCACATAGTTCTCTCGTTCCAGGAGACCGACGCCAAGGGTGACGTCCGCCTGATTGGGCTCGGGCAGACCCAGAAGGCGCTGCGCCAGGCCGGGGTCCTGCCCGGCGCCACGCTGTTCCCGTTCGACCCGGGCGGCTACGTCCGACGGATGAAGTACTCGGTCAACAAGCTCGTGACCTTCCCGGTGGTCACCGCCCAACTCGCCACCGGCAAGCGGGTGCGCCCGTTCTCCGGCAGCAAGTGGATCGACTACGTCGGACCTGCCGGCACGTTCCATACGGTCAAGTTCGAGGACGTGTACTCGGGCAAGGTCCCGGCCAGCTTCTTCAAGGGGAAGATCGTGGTGATCGGCCCGACGGCGAACGACCTGCACGACATCCATCCCACCTCGACCGATCCGCAGATGTCCGGAGCTGAGGTCGAGGCCAACGCGATCGACACCGTCATGCGTGGGTTCCCGCTGTCGACAGCGCCCGGGTGGGTCAACGTGGTCCTGATCGTGCTGTTCGGCGTAACTGTGCCGTTGGCCGCCCTGCGCGTGCGCCCGATCGTGTCGATCGGGATCGCGGTGACCATCGGGATCGTCTTCGCGATCGTCGCGCAACTGCTGTTCAACGCGGGCACGATCGTGTCGTTCGCCTATCCGATGCTGGCGCTCGTGCTCAGCGGGATCGGCTCGCTCGCCGTGGGTCTGGTCACCGAGGCATTCGAGCGCATCCGCACGGTCGACCTGTTCGCCCGGTTCGTGCCGGAGAACGTCGTCGACGAGGTCCTCAAGAGCGCCGACGGCCTGCGCCTCGGGGGCATCCAGCGCGAGGGAACCGTGATGTTCACCGACCTGCGCGGGTTCACCTCGTTCTCCGAGAAGCTCACGCCGGCCCAGGTCATCGAGGTCCTCAACCACTATCTGAGCGAGATGTCCGACGCGATCCTCGACAACGGCGGCACGCTCGTCGCCTACATGGGCGACGGCATCTTTGCCGTGTTCGGTGCGCCACTCGCCCAGGACGACCACGCCGACCGCGCGCTGCGGACGGCGCGCGAGATGCTCGAGGTACGTCTGCCGCGCTTCAACGAGTGGATCCGCTCGCAGGGCCTGGGCGACGGGTTCCGGATGGGGATCGGGCTGAACAGCGGCAACGTGATGTCCGGTCACGTGGGATCCGAGCGGCGAGTCGAGTACGCCGCGGTCGGCGATACGACCAATACGGCGTCGCGCATCGAGTCGTTGACCAAGGGGACTCCGCACCAGTTGCTGCTGTCCGATTCGACCAAGCAGGCGCTGGTCTCGCCGGCCGGCGACCTGGTCTACGTGGACGAGGTCGAGATCCGGGGCCGCGTCGCCCGCATGAAGCTCTGGGGCCTCGACGAAGGCCCGCCCCCGGCCCCGTCGGCCCCGGCCGAGACGCCCGCCCAGGCGCCTGCCTGACCGCCCGCGTTCTAGACCGAAGTTCCACAAATGTTCGGTATACGAACGTTTGTCGAGCCCGTCGCGCCCAGGTAACGAATCGGTCTGGGCGACCGACAATCAGAGCAGATGGAAAGCTCGCTCAACCCAATTCGCCCGGAGCCGAGCCCTGCCGCGTTCGCGGTCGCGCATCGAGTCGTCGATGAACGCGTCTGCGTGGTGTCCGTCGAGGGTGACCTCGATCTGGCCTCCGCTCCCCAGCTGAAGTGGACTCTGGTCGACCTGCTGGACAAGGGCTACGCGCAGTATGTGATCGATCTCTCGCAGCTCACGTACATGGACTCGATGGGCCTCGGCGTCCTGGTCGGGTTCCGCAAGCGCGTGGAGGGCACCGCCGGGCTTGCCCTGGCCTGTCTGCCCGAGACGCAGCGCAAGCTGCTCGAGATGACGGGTCTCGACGCCTGCTTCGACAGCTTCGCCTCGCTTGACGAGGCGCTGAACAAGAACGCCGGCGACGCGCCGCCGTTCTGCACCGACGCGGCGATGGCGCTCGGCCTGGCCTCCACCGCGATGCCGTTTGCCTCCTCGCGCCGGGCCGAGGCCCTGCGCTGGCTGCGCATCCTGCGCCTGCACGGCGAGGCCGCACGCGTGCTGTGCGCGCTCGGCGTCGGCGAGACGCCGATGGGCGACGCCGAGCGGTCAGAGGGCGTCGAGCCGGACGCGGAGATCGAGCGCGACGATCGCGACCCGGTCGGCGCGGTCAGCGAGCTCTCGGTGCGCCTGGCGCGCAAGCGGGCGGCGACCAGCGTCGGCACCGGCGACATCCTGCTCGCCGCGATGCGGTTCTACGGCCCGGACTTCGATCGCGTGCTCGCCGCCCACGGCACCGACCGCGACGAGGTCATCGCGCGGCTCGCCGCCTGACGAGCCGCCCCGATACGGCGAGAGTGCCGTTGGCCACACTCGACCGTGGTTACGACGACGGCGGCAGCCCGGTGGGGACCTGGAACACGCCCGACGGACTCGGTGCCCGCCGGAGCTCCTCGGGGATCTCGATCACCGCGGCCGAGAACTTGCGCGCGAGCGGCGGCGGGCCGCCCGTGGCCAGCTCGGGCGTGAACGCGGTCACCGGCAGCGGTAGGTACTCGGGCGCCACCGACCAGCCGGTCTGGCGGAACTCGCCCGCGTCCTCGATCCAGCTCAGCGACAGCAGCGGCAGGATCACCACCTTGGTCCAGATGGCGATCACCCACGTGACCCAGTACACCACGACCGGCACCCAATGCCCTGAGAAGTGAATGCCCTTGAGCACATTGGCGGCCAGGTACACCAGGATGAACTCACCCACCGCCAGCGTGAAGGTCAGCCACGGCGGCTGCCAGGTGATGACGAACGGATAGAACGCCGTGTCGAGCGCGACGCCGATCACGAAATACAGCCCGATCAGCACGATGAAGCTCGGGTTCCCGGTGATCAGCGACACGATCGTCCAGATGATCGCCGGGACGACCAGGATCGCCCAGCGAGTCTGTACGCGGCCCAGAACAGTTGGACACATGGTGCTCTCCCCCTTCTACGCGAGCTGCTGGGTCGGGGCCACGGTGCGAAGCGCGTGCGCGACGTCGCGTCCCATCGAGAACTGCAGCGACAGTCGCGAGGGGAACGGTCGCCTTCGTAGCTGCTCGGCTCGCGCGCAGTCGGCGACAAACCGTCGCGCGATGAACTTCAGGCCGGCGATGGTGTCGGCATGCGGGATCACGTTGTTCGCGATCAGCCCGTTGCAGCACAGTCGCGACTCCGGGCGGTCGAGGCCCGGGATGCCGCAGTTGGTCTGCAGTCTCATCTTCCCGTTGACGACGGGGATGTTGTAGAACTCGACCAGCCTCCGCAGGAGCGGCAGGGTCAGCACCGACTTGTTGAACCCGGTGCCGGCGACCACACCGGTCACATCGAGCCAGCCCGGGTCCTCGCCGTGCGCGCTCTTGACGTAGACCCGCAGCCCGGCTCGTCCCGGCTCGATCTTGTCGATCTCACCCACCAACGCGTCGAAGCGACCCTCGTCCTGGCCGGTCTTGATCCGGGCACGCCATTCCCGGCGCTCTGGGCGCGTGCCGCGCAGCACCTGGCCCAGGAACTCGATCCGCTGATCGAACGGAAGCTGGGTGTAGGCGTCGACTCCGATTGACTCGAACAGGCAGCGGGGGACGTTCAGATCCTGCGTCTCCGGCTGCGGGTTGCGCGTCAGGGCAAGGCACGAAGCCCCCGCATCGACGATGTTGGCCCACTCGTTGACCGAGGCGATCCCGGCGCCGAGCACGATGTAGCGCCCACCCGGCGCGTACTGCTTGGGCTCGTAGGCCTGCACGATCCGGTCCGCGATCGCGGGGTCCTTGCGGGCCTTGGCCAGCACCGGCGGGAAGGCCAGCGGGCCGTGACCAGGCGACAGCATCACGTGCTTGGCGCGACCGATGAAGTTGGCCTGCTCGTCGTACATGACGAAGTGCGGCATCGGCTGGGTCTGTCGCTGTAGCCATCCCACCCTGGTCGGGACGCGTACGTCATTCCACCCGATCCGTCGCGCGACGACGGCTGTCTCGGTGAGGATCTCGGGCACGCCCGGGTTGTACTTGCGCGTCGTGGTGCGCCAGAGCGGCTTGAGGCTCTTGTGCGACCACGCGTCGAGTTGGGCGAAGGTCGGCCAGTCCGGGCCCAGGAAGTGCGACTCCGACTCGGAGCGCAGCACGGTTTGCCCGAGGTTGTAGGCGTACTGCTGATAGGCCCCCACCGGGTTGTCGCTTGGTCCGAAGACCGTGATCTGGTCGTTGGTGAAACCGAGGTAGTGGGCCGTTACATGAACGAGTAGCGACCCGAAGCCGTCGCCCACCACGGCAATTACGGAGTCGCGCGGAGCGCTGGCTGTCATGCCGGGCACCCTATCCGGAAAGCGGAGAACCTTTCAAGAGTCGCCCGACGCTGTTTCGGCCGCGTTCATCATCTGGCGCTTGACGCGCGTTGCACGCACCCCTTATCCTCCGCGCCCGTGGCGGGCGAAATCAACCTGGAAGTCATCGAGGGGCCGGACGCGGGCAAGCAGATCGTCATCGATCGCCCGATCGTCATCGGCCGCGATGCGCAGTCGGACTTCGTGCTTGCCGACGGTGAGGTCTCCGGGCAGCACGCCCGGATCACCCCGTCGCCCGACGGCACCGCGACGGTCGAAGACCTCGAATCGACCAACGGCACGTTCGTCAACCACAACGAGCTTGAAGGCCCGGCCCACCTCGAGGCCGGCGACGAGCTCCTGCTCGGAGTCAGCGTGCTCCAGCTGCGGACGCTCGATGATTTTCGGGCGCGCGGCTCAGGCGTGGTCCAGCTCCCGCCGGGACTGGCGATGGCCGAGAAGACCCCGACCTACGTCAACCCCGAGATCCGTCGCGTCGAGCAGGTCGAACAGCAACCGTCGGCCACGCCGGCCGGTCATCCCACGGTCGACAAGTACCTCGATGTACGCGTGCGCAGGCGCGCCCAGCTCGCACCGCTGGCGCTGCTCGTGCTGATCTGCATCGCGCTGGTCCTGTACTTCTCGCTCAAGTAGTCGGCTTCGTCTGCGTGCCCGGCCGGCGTCCCGGGGCCGCGGCATGGCTGTGTGAGTTGGCCGCGGCGTAGTCGGCCCCTATCCGGCAGCGGCGCCGCAAGCTGCGAGGTGAGCTCGGGGCAGCGCTTTGCCTTGATCGGGATCGCGCGGTCGCACTCGGGGCTCTGCTTGGTGTCGGGGTTCTCCTGGGCGCGGCGCGCCATCAGCCAGTTGATCGGCGTCACGACGGGAAAGAACATCGCGACCGCCACGGTCAGGAAGGTGATCAGGTTGTTGATGAAGCTTCTTGAAGTCGCGAAGAAGTTTTGTCACCGGTTCGCGTCTTGTTTCGTTGCAGGGGCCGTGGTTTCTTACGTCCACCATGGGCGTTTGGCGCTGGACATGACATATGCGGGAGTGGAGCGCCAAAGTCCG
>DATFDC010000406.1:0-9612 GCA_035252415.1 Solirubrobacteraceae bacterium | reverse complement strand
TGCAGCTCGGCGTGATCGACGAGGCGGCCGCCCACCGGGCGCTCGAGGCCGGGCTGCTCGTCGTGATGAACCGTTGCCCGGCGATCGAGTTGCCGCGGCTCGCGGCCTGACCGTGACCAGGTCTGAGCGCGAGACGCGGCTCGCCCGCGGCCAGGTGCCGCCGCTGGCCCGCGCCACCGTGGACCCCTACGTCGACGCCACCCCGGGGCCGTTCTACTACCAGCGGGCGGCGCATCCGGTCGGCCTGGAGGCCGAGCGGATCATCGGCGAACTCGAGGGCGGCCATGCGCTGCTGTTCTCCTCCGGCACGGGCGCCGCCGCGGCCCTGATCCTGGCGCTGCTGACGCCCGGCGCCACGGTGGCGATCGCCGACGGCGGGTACTGGGGCACGGTCGCCCTCGTCGAGGGAGAGCTCGGCCGCTGGGGTCTCAACACGATCGCCTTCGACCAGACCGGCGGGCCGCCGAACGCCGACCTGGTGTGGCTCGAGCCGTGCGCGAACCCGATGATGAGCTTCCCCGACCTCGACGTCGTGATCGCCCAGGCCCATGCGGCCGGCGCGCTGGTCGTCGTCGACAACACCGTGCTCAGCCCGGTCCTGCTCCGGCCGCTCGAGCATGGTGCGGACTACGTGCTGCACAGCGCCACGAAGATCCTGGCCGGCCACCACGACGCCCTGATCGGGGTGGTGAGCTGCGCCCGCGCCGAGGATCACGCGCGCCTACAGGCGTTTCGCGGCGCCTCGGGGATCGTCGCCGCGCCGGATCCGGCCTGGCTGATGCTGCGCGGCATGAAGACGCTGGCGCTCCGGGCCGAGCGCCAATCCGCGAGCGCGCTCGAGCTCGCCCGCCGCCTCACCGGGCACCCGGCCGTCCACCAGGTGCGCTACCCCGGGCTGGGCCCGGACCCGGTAGCCGCGCGCTACGTGGACGCGTTCGGTCCGCTCCTGTCTTTCGACGTCGCCGACGCTGACGCCGCCACCCACGTCGAAACGGCACTGACGCTGGTCGAGAACGCGACCAGCCTGGGCGGCGTGGCCTCGACGCTCGAGGCGCGGGCGCGCTGGGAGCCCACCCGCGTGCCGCCGGGACTGCTGCGCCTGAGCGTCGGGCTCGAGTCCGTGGAGGACCTGTGGGCGGATCTGGCCCAGGCGCTCGACGGCCTTAAGCGGAGCACGGGGTAAGTAGGGTCCCGGAACGATGAAGATCGTCTACACCCTGACCGACGAGGCGCCGGCGCTGGCCACCCAGTCGCTGCTGCCGATCCTGCGGGCATTCGCCGGCGCGGCCGACATAGAGATCGAGGAGCGCGACATCTCGCTGGCCGGCCGGATCCTGGCCCAGTTCCCCGATCGCCTCGACGACGGGCAGCAGGTGGCCGACGCGCTGGCCGAGCTCGGCGAGCTGGCCCTCCAGGCGGAGGGGAACATCATCAAGCTGCCGAACATCAGCGCCTCGGTGCCCCAGCTCAAGGAGGCGGTCGAGGAGCTCCAGGGCAAGGGCTACGACCTCCCGGACTATCCGGACGAGCCGGGTGACGACGAAGCGCAGGACACCCGGAGCCGCTACGACAAGGTCAAGGGCAGCGCGGTCAATCCGGTGCTGCGCCAGGGCAACTCCGACCGCCGCGCGCCCACCTCGGTGAAGGAGTACGCCCGCCAGCACCCCCACTCGATGGGCGAGTGGTCCTCGGACTCGCGCTCGCACGTCTCGACGATGAGCGAGGACGACTTCCGCGCGACGGAGCGCTCGCACACGCTCGAGTCCGCGTGCACGGTCCGGATCGAGCACGTCGACCCCGACGGCAACACCACGATCCTCAAGGAGAAGATCGCGGTAAAGCAGGGTGAGATCCTCGACGCCGCGGTGATGCGCCGCGCCGCCCTTCAGGCGTTCCTGGCCGAGCAGATCGCCGAGGCCAAGGAGCGCGGGGTGCTGTTCTCGGTCCACCTCAAGACCACGATGATGCGGGTGGCCGACCCGATCATCTTCGGGCACGCCGTCCGGGCGTACTTCAAGGATGTGTTCGAGCAGCACGGCGACGCGTTGAAGTCGGTCGGCGTGAACCCCAACGACGGGCTGCGCGCGCTGCTCAAGGCGATCGAGGACCTGCCCGACGATCAGCGCGGAGCGATCGAGCAGGCGATCGAGAAGGCCTACGAGGACGGCCCCCCGCTGGCCATGGTCGATTCCGATCGCGGGATCACGAACCTCCACGTGCCCAGCGACGTGATCATCGACGCCTCGATGCCGGCGGCGATCCGCACGTCCGGTCAGATGTGGAACGCGAAGGGCGAGCACCAGGACGCCAAGTTCGTGATCCCCGACCACTCGTACGCCGCGCTGTACGCCGAGGCCGTCGAGCACTGCAAGCGGCACGGCGCGTTCGATCCGGCCAAGATGGGCTCGACGCCGAACATCGGGCTGATGGCCCAGTCGGCCGAGGAGTACGGCTCGCACGACAAGACGTTCGAGCTCGAGGGACCCGGGTCCGTGCGGGTCGTGCGGATCGAGGACGACGAGACGCTGCTCGAGCACGAGGTCGACACCGGCGACATCTGGCGCATGTGCCAGACCAAGGACGCCCCGATCCAGGACTGGATCCGGCTGGCCGTCTCCCGCTCGCGCGAGCTGAAGACGCCGGCGATCTTCTGGCTCGACGAATCGCGTGGCCACGACGCCGAGGTCCTGCGCAAGGTGAGGGCCGCGCTCGACGAGATCGACACCGAAGGCGCGGAAATCGAGATCCTCGACGTCGCAGCGGCCGCGGAACGCACGCTCGAGCGGGCCCGCGCCGGCGAGGACACGATCTCGGTCACCGGGAACGTGCTGCGCGACTACCTCACCGACCTGTTCCCGATCCTCGAGCTCGGGACCAGCGCCAAGATGCTCTCGATCGTGCCGCTGATGGCCGGAGGAGGACTGTTCGAGACCGGCGCCGGGGGCTCGGCGCCCCGGCACGTGCAGCAGTTCCTCAAGGAGAACCACCTGCGCTGGGACTCGCTCGGGGAGTTCCTCGCGCTCGGCCCGTCGCTCGAGCTGCTGGCCGAGAAGGACGACAACCCGCGGGCCAAGCTGCTGGCCGAGACCCTCGACCGGGCGATCGGGCGCCACCTCGAGGAGGACCGCTCGCCCAAGCGCGAGGTCGGCGAGCTCGACAACCGGGGCAGCCACTACTACCTCGCGCTCTACTGGGCCCAGGAGCTGGCCGAGCAGGAGGCGGACCGCGAGCTGGCCGAGCGCTTCGGCGTCCTGGCCGGGCGGCTGGCCGCAAACGAGGAGAAGATCGTCGAGGAGCTGAGCCGGGCCCAGGGCTCGGCGGTCGAGATCGACGGCTACTACCGGCCGGATCCGGACAAGGTCGCGGCGGCGATGCGGCCTAGCCGGACGCTGAACGAGGCGCTCGAGGCTCTGTGACCAACGGCAGGTAGCGCTCGACGCCGGTGACCTCGAGCAACCGCTGGACCTGTCGCGAGCCGCGGGTCAGCGTCAGCCGGCTTCCGTTTCCATGGGCCAGCGAGAACTGGAGCAGAACGTGCACGCCGGCGGAGTCCATGAAGCTGACCCGGTCGAGGTCGACCACGATCGACGAGGCGTCCGTGGCCGCCGCTCGGTTCAGGGCTTGCTCGAGCTCGGGCGCGGCGCACAGGTCGACCTCGCCCTCGAGCGTGACGACGAGCACGCCGTCACGCTCGACGATGTCGATGTCTATGTTCGAGAGCTCGTACATGCCACGCGTCGGGCGGACGCGGGCCCACCACCCCCGTCCTCGCACGGAGAGCCCCGGGGGACGAGGCTCTCCGCTCAGTTGATCAACGGCGGGTAAACCGAGAATTCGCGCCCGGGTTTGCGGGAGTTGCTAGCCAACCCTTTCATGGACCTGGCGGGCCTGATCGACCAGGTCCTGCACGAGCGGAGTCGCGGCGCCCTCGGGCCAGACCAGGGTCAGCACGGCCGGCGCGGCATCGAGGAGCGGGATCGCCCGGATGCCGAGGTGGGCGAAGGGAACCGCGACGATCGCGGGCACGGTCGTGATCGCGCGGCCGGAGGCGACGATCGAGGCCACCTCCTCCGGGGTCACGGCGCCGTCGTCGGTGCGGCGCGCCGGCCCGCCCCGGTAGGCGTCCAGGCCCCAGTAGCCCAGCCACTCCGGGTCGCACCAGTCCACGATCCCCGGAAACGTCTCGTCGAGTACGTCCGCGACCCTCAGCTCCGAGCGACCGGCCAGCGGATGGGTGTCGGTCATCGCGACGACCAGCGGGCTCGAGCGGATCGGCTGGCTGCTCAGGCCGGGGCCGGTGGGGGCGAACCAGATCAACGCGGCGTCGACGTCGCCGAGCCACTCCCGGGGGGTCAGCGTGGGATAGCCGAGCTCACGCCACTCGATGGTCAGCGCCGGATGCGCGGCCGTGAAGCGGGGGAACAGATCGCCGGCCATCATCGGAGGGGTCAGGCTCATGAACCCGACATGGAGGCGGCCCTCGGACTGGCGACCCCAGGAGCGCGCGGTGGCCTGCATCTCGTCGACGGCGGCCAGGGTCGCCGTCGCCTTCGCCAGGAACGCCTCACCGGCGCGCGTGAGCGAGACCCCGCGCGGGTTGCGTTCGAGCAGCCTGACCCCGAGCTGGCCCTCGAGCCGGGCCATGGCCTGCGACAGAGCCGGCTGGGCCAGCTGGAGCCGCCGCGCCGCTCGGGTCATCTGACCTTCCTGCGCCACCGCGACGAAGTAGCGCAGCTGCCTGAAGTCGATCTCGCTCAGAGCGATAAGTGTTGCTTATACCAACCGGCGGTGAACGTATTTGACTCGGCCTGAGGCCTCTGGAACCATCGATCTCGCCAGACCATGGGGAGTCGGGGGCGACTCAATGGGACCGGATCAGTGATGCGGGTTGGCCGCGTGAGCGCCTGGGGGCGGCGCCCACTCGGTCGGCTCGCATTTCTGGGTGCTTGCTTTTCGGCTACCAGGCCTGGGTGCGCGCGCAGTGCGGGCAGCCGACCGAGGTCGTGACAAGTGCCTCGAAGGCATAGCCGCATTCGCACGTGTACAGCGCGCGGTCCTGGGAGGGGCCGCCGTGGCGCCGCTCCCGCGACGTGGGGCCTTGGTCGTGGGCAGGCGCGGTGTGGGACTCGGTGCCGTGGTGCTCATCACGGCCCTGGCGAGGCCACTTGGCGCTGCGCTCTCGCTTGGTCTTTACCAACATCTCTACTGATAACGCTCGTGGACGGGATTCGTTTCTCGGGTTCGGCGCGAAGTCGCGCCAGCTAATACGACGTTAATCGGCAGAGGCCCGCTCGGAGTGAGCGACGGCAGGTTTAGCGGGCGGGGTGTGGGAGAATCAGCCCAGATGGATCCCAGCCGCAAGCGCGTAATCAGGCTCAGTGTCGCCCTTACCGCCGCCCTGCTGCTGGCGACGGCGCTCGTCTATGAGAGCTTCAGCGCAGGGACGAAGGAGTTCACCGCCTCCCAGTTGCTCGCGAAGGGCAAGCCCGGCCAGACCTACGAGCTGGCCGGCACGGTCCTGCTCGGATCGGTCCGTCACGAGGGCACCGCGCTGCTGTTCCGGATCCGCGATCCCAAGCTGCACGTGTCGGTCCCGGTGCGCTACACGGGGATCGTCCCGGACCCGTTCGCGGCCGGGCGCGCCGTGATGGTCGCGGTCCGTGAGGGGAGCGGCGGGTACGTCGGGCAGCAGAACTCGCTCACGACCAAGTGCCCCTCGAAGTACCAGGCGGCCGCTGCGTCGTGAGTCCGGACGAGGTGTCCTGACACATGGCTCTGGTCGGCCGCGCGCTCCTCATCCTCGCCCTGATCGTCGCCCTCTACGGCATCGGCGCCTCGGTGTTCGGCGCACGGACGGGCCGGCGCGAGTGGATCGACTCCGGCCGGCGGGCCGTGTACGCGCTGGCCGGTCTGGCCACGCTGGCCTTCGCGATCCTCGAGGACGCCTTCTTCCGCTCGGACTTCTCCTACAACGTGGTGGCCCAGCACTCCTCGACCACCACACCGACCTTCTACAAGCTGGCCGCGGCGTGGTCCTCGCAGGAGGGCTCGCTGCTGCTGTGGGTGTTCCTGCTCTCGGTCTGGTCGAGCCTGATCCTGTTCCTGACCCGCCGCAAGGTGCGCGAGATCGCTCCCTACGCGACCGCGGTCCTGCTCGGCTTCGGCGCGTTCTTCACGTCACTGGCGGTGTTCTTCGCCAACCCGTTCGCGACAAGCGCAACGCCGCCGGCCGAGGGCGCCGGCCTCGACCCCCTCCTGCTTCACCCCAGCATGATGATCCACCCCCCGATGCTGTACTCGGGGTACACGCTGCTGACGATCCCGTTCGCGTTCGCGGTGGGGGCGCTGATCACCGGGCGGCTGGGGGCCGAATGGATCTCGGTGACCCGGCGCTTCGCGCTGGCGGCCTGGCTGTTCCTCGGGATCGGGATCCTGCTCGGGGCGCGCTGGTCCTATACCGAGCTTGGCTGGGGCGGCTACTGGGCCTGGGACCCGGTCGAGAACGCGGCGCTGATGCCGTGGCTGTGCATCACCGCGTTCATCCACTCGATCATGATCCAGGAGAAGCGCGGCATGCTGAAGGTGTGGAACGCCTCGCTGGTGCTGGGCGCCGGCACGCTGTCGATCCTGGGGACGTTCCTGGTCCGCAGCGGCATCCTCAACTCGATCCACGCCTTCGGCGCCTCGACCCTGGGCGTGCCGTTCGTGACGTTGATCGGGGCGATGGTGATCGGCTCGATCGCGCTGATCGTGTGGCGGCGCGAGCAGTTGCGCTCGGACGCCCGGCTCGAGTCGCTGTGGTCGCGCGAGGCGGTGTTCCTGTTCCAGAACATGGTGCTGGTGGCGATGGTGCTGGTCGTCTTCTGGATCACGTTCTTCCCGCTGATCTCGGAGGCACTGACCGGCACCAAGGTGTCGGTGGGGCCGCCCGCGTTCCGCCCGTTCATCGTTCCGCTGGCCCTGATGCTGGTCCTGCTGTCGGGGATCGGGCCGATCATCGCGTGGCGGCGGGTGACCCTGGCCAACCTGCGCCGGGGGTTCGCGCTCCCGGTGGCGGCCGGGCTGGTCACGCTGATCGTGCTCGTCCTCGTGCCCGGCGGTCCGAGCTCGCGGCCGTTCGCGCTGATCATGTTCGGGCTGGCCGGATTCGTCCTGGCCGGCGTCGTGCAGGAGCTGTGGCGCGGGGTGTCGGCGCGCCGGGCGATCACCCACGACGCGGTGCCGCTCGCCCTGGTCGGGCTGATCCGGCGCAACCGCCGGCGCTACGGCGGCTACATCGTCCACGCCGGCCTGGCCGTGCTGCTGGTCGGGGTGGCCGCGTCCTCGTCGTTCCAGCACTCGCAGGACGTGCTGCTCTCGCCGGGCCAGAAGGCCCACGTCGACGGCTACACGATCCGCTACGTGCGGCCGGTCGAGTCGGTGAGCGACCAGAAGATCGCCTTCGGCGCGGTGCTGAACGTTTCCAAGGGCGGAAAGCACGTCACGACCGTGACCACCACGCGCAACTTCTATCCCTCGCAGGATCCCAACGACGGCCTGGTCGGGAAGTTCTTCGACAGCGCGAACTCGGACAGCGAGGTGGGGCTCGACGCCGGGCTGCGCCGGGACATCTGGACCGTGATCAACGTCCAGACCGCCCCGCTCGCCGGGCTGATCAACCAGGGCAACAACGTGTTCGCGAAGTACGCCCCGCAGGTGATGACCCAGGCGGCCACGATGCCGCCGGCGCGTGCCCAGCAGGCCATGAACGCGCTGTGGACCGAGCGCGATGTCGCGGTGGCCGAGATCGCCCACCGGTTCGTCACCCATCCCTGGAAGACCGAGTTCCTGTTGATCGTCGATCCGCTGGTCACCTGGATCTGGCTGGGTGCCCTGATCATCGGCGGCGGCGGGCTGATCGCGCTGTGGCCGGTGCCGAGCCTGGCCCGCCGGCGGGCCGCCGCGCCCAAGACGGCTCGGCCGTCCGGACCGCCTCCGGTCCCGGTTCGCGAGCCCGCGTGAGGTGAGCAGCCTGCCCGAGCTGCTGATCGTGCTGGCCGTGGTAGCCGGCCTGGTGCTGTTCATCTCGGCCCCGCTGCGGCGGCTCAGCCCGCCGCCCGAGGAGTCCGCCGATGTGGCCGAGCTCGAGGCCGCGCGCGAGGCCAAGTACCGCGAGCTGCGCGACGCCGAGCTCGACCACCGCACCGGCAAGCTGTCCGACGAGGACTACGCCGAGCTCGACACCGCGTTGCGGGCCGAGGCGATCGAGATCTTGCGCGGCATCGATCGCGCTACCATCGAGCGGCAATGAGCACGATCCTCGGCATCGTCCAGGTATTCATCTCGGTCGTGCTGGTGTTCCTGATCCTGATGCACTCGGGCAAGGACGCCGGCCTGTCGGGCGCGTTCGGCGTGGGCACCGGCGCCGGCCCGTTGGGCGGCGGCTCGACCGTCGAGCAGAACCTGAACCGCTGGACGATCGGGTTCGCGATCGTGTTCGTGCTGAACACGATCGTTCTCATCAAGATCTCTTAGGGGCCAGGCTCCGCCTGGCGTCCCTGGGGCCGTTCCGCCGGGCGTCCGTGCCCGGCGGTCGTGAGTCGTGAGCGGCCGCGACCCTAGCCGGCGGGCGTGATCTCGCCGAGCAGGCCGTGGCTCTCGTCGGCGATTCCGGCGGTGAACACCAGGTCATTGGGCCCGCCGAAGGTGCCGTTGCCGAAGCGCAGCCCCCACAGGCCGTCGATCGCGATCGGGTTGCCGTCGGTGTTGGTCAGCGTCCCGGCCTCGGTGCCAGTGACCGGGTCGTAGGCGTGGATGGTGCCGTCGCCGAAGTTGCCCACGAGCAGGTCGCCGGCGAATCCGCCGAAGGTCGACGGCGCGAGCACGAGGCCCCACGGGGAGTTGAGGTCGCCGCGGCTGATCAGCCGCGTCTGCAGGACGCCGCTGGTGCTGTAGACGTCGACGAATCCATTGCCCGGCCCAGCCACGTCGTCGTGCCGCTGGGCGTCCTGCTTTGCGTAGCTGACGTACAGCTCGCCGTTGATCAACTGGATGCCGAACGGGGCGAAACCGTGTGGAAGCGCGGGATCGGTGAACGCTCTGCGGGCGAACGGCCCCGAGCGGGACCGCACCAGATTGAAGTCGCCGTCGAAGACGTCAATCCGCCCGTGGTGGAAGTCCGTCGCGTACAGGTAATTCGACGTTCCCACCGAGGCGAGCGCCAGCCCCTTGTAGACGGCGTGGCGAGTGCCGCCCTCGATCTGGGCGAGCGTGCCCGACACGGTGCGGCTCCACGCGGTGATGAACCCGTTCTCCGAGGCGAAGATGAAGTTCGCCGGCGCGGTGCCCGTGTGGGTGTGGACGAGGAAGTCGGTCGTCGAGCCGGTCGTGTTGCCGACGGTGCCGGTCGGCGCACCGCCCTGGATATTCACGATCAGCGGCGCGGTGGCCGGGGCCGGCGTCGGGATGCTGCCGTTGACGCCGCCGGTGTACAGCGTCGAGACGTCCGTGCCGTTGTCGGCCACCCACAGCGGGCTGCCGTTGGGACTGGTCCCGATCGTGGCCTGTCCCCAGGGGTTGACGAGGTTCGGATCCGTGATCCGGGCCACCCCGGGAATGTCGGAGATGAGGTTT
>DATFDC010000405.1:0-4381 GCA_035252415.1 Solirubrobacteraceae bacterium | reverse complement strand
AAGGCTGTTCGATCCAGGCCACGCGGGCGAGGAGCGAGATCAGCAGCAGCCCGCCGAGCAGCCAGTGGACCAGCGGCTGCCCGCGCAGGGTCCGATCGGGCAGGCGCGTCACCATTGCGCGCGCGACGGTACACATACACTGGCGCCCCGTGGAGTTCGAGAAGTGGCAGGCGCTGGGCAACGACTACGTGATCCTCGAGGCGGCCGACCTCCCGTTCGAGCTGACCTCGCCACGGATCCAGGCGATCTGCGCCTCGCACACCGGCGTTTCGGCGGACGGCATCCTGCTCCTGTCAGAGCCAGAACACGATGGATACGTCGCCCGGCTGCGCATCTTCAACCCCGACGGATCCGAGGCCGAACTGTCCGGGAACGGCGCGCGTGAGGCGGTTCTCTACCTGCGCCGGCGCGGCTGGACCGACGCCGATTCGTTCGCGATCCAGACCGCGGCGGGGGACATCCACCCACGGATCGTCTCCGAGACCGAGTGCGTGGTCGACATGGGCAGGGCGCGCCGGCAGAGCGCGGATTTCCCCTCGGGTGGCCCGGACGGGCGCGGCGAGCTGACCGCCGCCGGGCGCCCCTGGCGTTTTCAACACGTGCAGGTCGGCAATCCACAGTGTGCGATCCGCGTCGCGACCGAGGCCGAGCTGAGCCGGCTCGACCTTCAAGCCATCGGCCCCGAGATCGAGCACCACGAGCTGTTTCCCAACCGGACCAACGTGTCGTGGTTCACCGAGCTCGAGCCGAGCCGGATCCGCGCGCGGATCTTCGAGCGGGGGGTGGGGGAGACCTCGGCCAGCGGGACCGGCGCCTGCGGAGCCGCCGTGGCCCACGTGATCGACGGGGGTGAGTCGCCGGTCACCGTCGTGCTCGACGGCGGCGACCTCGAAGTCGACGTGGGAGAGGACCTGCAGATCAAGCTCTCGGGCTGGGCCGTGCCCGTGTACCGCGGCAGCCTGGCCGAGGCCTTCCTCGAGGAGTTACATGCGACGCAGTAGCCGCCTGGACCTGATTCCGCCGTACATGTTCGCCGAGCTCGAGCGCAAGGTTCGCGCCAAGCGGGCCGCCGGCATCGATGTCATCAGCCTCGGGATCGGAGATCCGGACACGCCGACCTATCCGGCAATCGTCGAGGCGATGCAACGGGCCGTGACCGATCCGAGCACGCACCAGTACCCGAGCAACCGGGGCCGGCAGGAGTTCCGCGAGGCGGTGGCCGGGTTCTACGCCCGGCGCTTCGGCGTCGAGCTCGATCCCGAGACCGAGGTCATGGCGGCGATCGGCGCCAAGGAGTGCATCTTCAACCTGAACCTGGCCTTCCTGGACTCCGGAGACGTCGCGCTGGCCTCCGATCCCGGCTACCCGGTCTACACCGGCGGCCCACTGCTGGCCGGCGGGCGGCCGGTGCTGATGCCGCTGCTGGCCGAGCGGGCTTTCGCTCCGGATCTCGGCGCGATCAACGGCGACGATCTCGAGCGCGCCAGGTTGATGTTCATCAACTACCCGAACAACCCGACCGGCGCGATCGTGGCGCCGGGGTTCTTCGAGGAGGTGGTCGCGTTCGGCCGCGAGCACGAGATCCTCGTCGTCCACGACAACGCCTACAGCGAGACGACGTACGACGGCTACGTGGCCCCCTCCTTCCTCCAGACGCCCGGGGCCAAGGAGGTCGGGGTCGAGGTCTTCTCGCTGTCCAAGGGCTACAACATGACCGGCTGGCGCTGCGCGGCGATCGTGGGCAATGCCGAGGCCATCGAGCACTACTGGCACCTGAAGTCGAACATCGACTCGGGGAACTTCGAGGCGGTCCAGCTAGCCGGCGCGGCCGCTCTGGCGCCCGAGGTGGACGCCGAGAAGGCCAAGATGAACGCCGTCTACCAGCGCCGGCGCGACCTGGTGTGTGACGCGCTCGCCCAGGCCGGCGTCGAGGTCACCCCGCCCAAGGGCACGATCTACATCTGGGCTCCGATTCCGGCCGGCTTCGAGTCCTCAGCGGCCTACTGCGAGCACGTGCTCGAGCAGGCCGCCGTGATCGTCTCGCCCGGTGGCGCCTACGGCACCAGTGCCGAGGGCTACTTCCGGATCTCGCTCACCACCCCTGATGAGCGACTGCTCGAGGCGGTTGAGCGGATCCGGAAGCTCTAGCGCTCGGTCAGCCCACGTGGAAGGAGCCGATCTTGCTGGTCACGTGGCAGCGGTCGCGGCCGGTCACCGAGCAGTTGATGTGGTCGGCCTGCCAGTAGTACGTGCCCGGGGTCGTCGCCCACCATCCCGGGAAGCTCACGCTCGGGTCGGTCTTGTAGACCCACTGCCCGCGGTGTCCCTTCCGCGGCTTCAGCGACACGAAGTCACAGCCCTTGCTCACCGCGTTGCAATCGGCGAGGTTGCCGAACTTGTTGAGCTTGCGGTGCTTGGAGATCTGGACGAACACGTTGAAACCCTTGATCACGTGGGTGTCATGCACGATCAGGGTGATGTGGCCGGGCCGCACGTGGGCGTGGTTCTTCGGCGCGACCAGGCTCGGCGCGCCCGGCAACGCGGCGAGCGCGGCCCCAGCGAACGCGAGCGAGCAGACCAGCGCCACCGCGCCAAACGCGGCGGTCCGTCGACGGACGTTCCTCATCTTGCTGTCTCCTTGGGTTTGCGGTTTTCCAGAGCGACTTAACACCATTCCTACCGACATCGATGCTCCGTCCGGATACAAGGGGAGGATCTATCC
This sequence comes from Solirubrobacteraceae bacterium, assembly GCA_035252415.1. Taxonomy (GTDB): domain Bacteria; phylum Actinomycetota; class Thermoleophilia; order Solirubrobacterales; family Solirubrobacteraceae; genus Palsa-465. Next base: position 1,659 of record DATFDC010000405.1, on the reverse strand, counting down.
CCGCAGCTACCATCAGCTTTTGTGCAGCGAGACCATCAGCCGAACAGCCAGACGACCCTGAACGGGCGCCGGGCCAGGCAGCGCGCGTACCTGGTCGCGGTGGTCCCGGACGGCGACGAGGAGCAGCTCGCCGAGCTGCGCGAGCTGCTGCGGACCGCGGGCGTGGCCGGCGTCGGAGAGCTCATCCAGCGCCGCGATCATCCCCACCCCAACACCTACCTGGGGCCTGGCAAGCTCGACGAGCTGAAGGCTGATCTCGCTCGTTCGGACGCCAACCTGGTGGCGTGCGACGACGAGCTGTCGCCTCGCCAGGAGCGCAACCTCGAGGCGGCGCTCGGCATACCGGTGATCGATCGCACGGCGATCATCCTCGACATCTTCGCCTCCCACGCCCACACGGCGGAGGGCAAGCTGCAGGTCGAGCTGGCCCAGCTCGAGTACAACCTGGCTCGGATGCGCGGACTGTGGTCGCACCTCGAGCGACTGGGTGCCGGCCGCATCGACGGCGGCATCGGGACCCGCGGACCCGGCGAGACGCAGATCGAGACCGACCGCCGCCTGGCCCGCGACCGGATCTCCGCCCTGAAACGCAAGCTCGGTCACGTCCGCTCGACCAGGTCGGTGATGCGCGCCGAGCGCGAGCGCGCTCATCTGCCCTCGGTGGCGCTGGCCGGGTACACGAACGCCGGCAAGTCGACGCTCCTGAACGCGATGACCGGCTCGACCGTGGGGGTCCGCGACCGCCTGTTCCACACGCTTGATCCGACCACCCGGCTGTTGCGCGCCGGCGGGCGGGACTACCTGCTCACCGACACGGTCGGCTTCATCCGCAAGCTTCCCCACCAGCTCGTCGAGGCGTTCGGCGCGACGCTCGAGGAGACCCGGCTGGCCGATCTGATCCTGCATGTCGTCGACGCATCGGTGCCCGAGGACGAGCTGCTGGCCATGACCGCGGCGGTCGAGGACGTCCTGATCGAGATCGGGGCCGACGCGGTCCCCGAGATCCTCGTGCTGGCCAAGGCCGACCGGATCGACGACGAGCGCCGCGCCGAGCTTCAGCGCCGCCATCCCGGCGCCGTCCTGGTCTCCGCGGTCACCGGCGAGGGGGTCGACACGCTCGTGCAGCGGATCGAGGACGAATTCGCCCGCACGCTGCAGGACGTTGAGCTGCTGATCCCCTACGAATCCGGCGCGCGGCTGGCCGAGCTGCACCACCTCGCGGGAGATCTCGAGCGCGAGGACACCCCCGACGGGGTGCGCGTGCTGGCCCGGCTGCCCAGCCCCGTGGCCGCCCGCTATCAAGAGTTCGCGCTCAGCCGGCCCTACGCATGACGCTGAAGGTGCGGCGGCTGGACCCCCGCGCCCGACTGCCGACCAGGGCCTACCCGGGCGACGCCGGGCTCGACCTGTACGCGCTCGAGGATGCTGCGCTGAATCCCGGGGAGCGGGCCTCGGTCCGCACCGGAATCGCGGTCGAGATCCCGGAGGGGGAGGCCGGGCTCGTCTTGCCTCGCTCCGGGCTGGCCGCTCGCCACGGGATAGCGCTGGTTAACGCACCCGGGCTGATCGATGCCGGCTACCGCGGGGAGGTTCGCGTCCTCCTGCTCAACACCGACCGCGCCTCGGCCTTCACGATCGCCGCCGGGGATCGGATCGCCC
>DATFDC010000404.1:0-2208 GCA_035252415.1 Solirubrobacteraceae bacterium | reverse complement strand
GTGGGTGGCCGGCCGGGGACGCCCGGCCGGCCGAGTGTGAGGGAGACGGCTACTGGAGGGCGGGCGTCGGGTTGGACGAGTAGACGCCGCGCAGCCAGAAGTTGAACGCCGGGGCGTAGCCGATGAGCGCCCCGAACGCGATCACGCTGGTCCGGTAGTTCATGTCGATCACCGGCCAGTCGATGGCGATGTAGTCCTGCGGGAGCTTGACCTCCCAGACGTTGGGGACCTCGCTGTTCGGGAACGGCAGCGTGTAGCTGAACCCGACCAGGTTCCCGGGCTTGAACCAGGGGTGGACGCGGAGCGGGACCTCGCGGCCGGTGACCTTGTTCAGGACCGCGGTCACGACCACGCCGGCGGTGACACCGGACTGCTCGTTCGACGTCCAGGCCACGCGGTAGCCGTTGGCCGCCGAGCCGGCCTGGGCCAGCACCAGCTGCGAGTAGTCCTGCCGGAGCCCGGCCGCCGCCCACAGCTCCTCGGGGTCGCCCTTGACGGAGTTGTAGACCTGGAAGAACCCGGTGTCGATGTCGTTCAGGGCGATCGCGCGGTTCAGCGAGGTGATGTAGGCGGAGCCCGCCTCCATCTGCCGCAGGTACCCCAGGTACGCGTTGGCGTTCGCCGTGGTGTCGGCCGTGATCGTGTTGGCCGCGATGCCGGAGGTCGGCAGCGCGCCCATGAGGAAGAGGGTCGGCGCGCCGCTGGTCGTCATGAGCCAGCGCGACGCGTCGCCGGGGTCGGCGGCGCCCGTCGACACGTACGCGTTGTACGCCTCGGCGCCGGTGACGGCGGTGATGTTGACGGTGACGACGTTGCCGTTGGAGGTCGCCTGCGTGGCGGCCGCCGACAGCGTCGACTCGCCCATCATCGTGATGCAGGTCGCCTTCACGAACACGTTCGTGGTGACACCGCTCAGGCCCGTCTGACCGGTGGTCGGCGCCTGCGAGCTGGTGGACGCGATGGTCGGCGCGGATACCGCGGTCGTCCGCCCGGAGCCGAGGCCGCGCTCCTCGGAGAGCATCAGCGCCTGCAGCGTGGAGAGCGAGACGAGCTGGCGGATGTCCTCGAAGCCGACGCCCGCCCACTGCGACACCATCGAGTTGGAGCCGCTGAGGCCGATGGGCACGTACTTCGTCTGGACGTCCGAGGCGGCCCACTGGATCTCCGGCGGGAGGTTCAGGGTGAGGCCGCCGACCGAGTTGCTCGGCAACTCGGCGAGGAAGTGGTTGACCGGCGCCAGCGAGCCGCCAGAGCCGCTGATCGCGGTGATCTGCTTCCAGTTCACCGCGCCGCCGCGGCCCGGCATGCGCGGGAACCGGTTCCGGATCGGCGAGTAGACCGGGAAGATCTTCTTGGCGGGCGCCTGCAGGTCGTAGACCGCGAAGCCGTAGATCGTGTTCGAGCCCGAGATCGGGTACGTCGACGTGAACTCGGTCTTCGTCAGGTCCGCCAGCATCTTCTGGAGCTCGGCGCCCTGCTGGGCCACGCCCGCCTGGGCGGCGGCCCACATGGCGATGCCGCCGATCTCCGGGGCGATGTTCTTGGCCATGCTGGCGCGCGAGGTGCGCAGCTCGGCGATGAGCTCCTTGGTGAGCTCGGCGCTCTCCGCTGCGCTGAGGCGCACGTCGCCCTGGCCGGGGACGTAGCGCTGCGGCGTCTGGGCGACGCCCTTGATCAGCTCAGCCGCAGCCGAGCCGAGGTCGTTCCATGCCATCGTGGATGGCGCTCCGTTGAGGTTCGGGGTCGGGTCAGCCGGTCAGGCCGTGCTGCTGCAGGAGCATCCGGACGCGGCGCTGCGCCTCGGTGGCCAGCGTCTGGTCCGTCGACTTGGTCAGCTCCTGCCACTGCCGCAGCTCCGTGGCCAGCTCGGGCCCGACGGACCGCTGCACGGTGTCGTTCACCGCGAGCGCCTTGTCCATCGCGACCGGGACGAGCTGGGGCCCGCCGGGGTGTGGCAGCCGGCCGAGCGCGTCGACCTTGGTGACGACCTGGTCGAGACGCCCGCCCTGCAGGTCCTGGGCCTCACGCAGCGCCGAGACAGCGCGCTTCACCTGCTTGGTCAGCCGCTCGGTGGCGGCTTCCAGGTCTGATCGCGTCTGCTCGTACGCCGCCCTGGTGAGGTCGGCCATCAGCAGGGTGGTGTCGGTGGGCGTGGCGCCGTCCTGGCGCGGCTGGGCGAGGACGGCCTTGCGCAGCTCGTCGATCGCC
>DATFDC010000403.1:0-3601 GCA_035252415.1 Solirubrobacteraceae bacterium | reverse complement strand
GTCCGGCTGCTGGGCCGGCTCGGAGATGCGGCACGGCAGCGGGCGAGAGCGGTAGCGGAGCTTGACGCGGTCCACCCGCGCGCCGTCTCGATGCAGACGGACGTTGCGGACCGGTACGGCGTCGGTTTGCAGGGCGCGGCGAGGTCCGACGATCACCTGGTTGGTCGTCGCATCCTTGTCGAGCACGTATAGCGGCTCGCCGGCGGCGGGGATCCCCAGGCCGCGTCGCTGACCGACCGTGAAGCGGTGCTGGCCGTTGTGTTGGCCGAGGACGTCGCCGTCCTGGTTGACGATCGTCCCCGGGTGCTCGTCGATCCCGCCGTGGCGGGCAAGGAATCGCGACCGCTCGGTCCCGGCCATGAAGCAGAGGTCTTGGGAGTCGAGCTTCCTTGCGACCGACAGGCCGGCCTGCGCCGCGATGGCCCGGACCTCGGGCTTGGTCAGCTCGCCCAGCGGGAACCGCAGGCGGGACAGCGACGCCGGCGACAGCGCGGCCAGCATGTAGGTCTGGTCCTTGGCCGGGTCGGCGGCGGCTCGCAGCAGCGGCCCGTTTGCGTGATCAGCCTCAGCCGTCCGCGCGTAATGCCCGGTCGCGAGCGTCTCGCACCCCAGGCGGTCAGCCAGCTCAAGCATCGCGTCCAGGCGCACGTGCCCGTTGCAGCCGACACACGGGTTCGGCGTCTCACCGGCGGCGAAGCCGGCGATGAACGGCTCGACCACCCCGGCCCGGAACTCGTCGCGCAGATCGATCGTGAAGTGCGCAAGGCCCATGTCGTGGGCGAGGGCGCGCGCCTGGGCGACCGCGGAGGCCGAGCAGCAACTGCGCTCGCCGTCGTTCTCGGGGTCGGACCAGAGCTCGAGGGTTACCGCCACGGTCTCCCCCTCGCGCGCGCACAGCAGCGCCGCCACCGCGCTGTCCACGCCGCCGCTCATGGCGACGAGCGTCCGGGGTTCGCCTGGCGGCGCGATGTGCGCCCGGTTGCGCACCCCTGACCCCAGCGCGCGGGCGAGCGCGTCGGCGGCCAGTTCGGCCGCGTGCAGCTTGCCCGGGCTGAGGCCGCCCAGCTCCTCGGCGATCTGGGCTGGTCCGATCTTCGCCACGTCGAAGACTGATGTGTCGCGCACCAGGGTGACCGCAGCGCTCCCCGCGGCGGTCGCCGCGCCGCAGCCGTGTGCGTCGAATCCCGCGTCGGTCACGCGGTCTGCGTCGACGGTAAGCGCGATCGTGATCTGATCGCAGCAGGCGAAGCCCCCCACAGTTGCGGTGAACGCGCCGTCCGGCCGTCGTCTGTGGCCCTGGGGAGACGTCAGGTGATGCTCGAGGGCGATGGAGTCCATCGCCTGGCGAGGATAGAGAGCGCTACTTGGTGGCCAGCGCGTCGTTGATGCGCTGTGCGATCTCGACGCTGTCCGCGTATCCGACCAGCGTGCTCGCCTGCCGGGTCCTGTCGATCAGCACCAACTCGGGAGCGGTGTTGACGTCGACGGTCTGGGCGAGCGACGAGAACTGGATCAGCTGGCTGACCGGCACGGCGACCTTGACGACCTGGCCCCGGTGCGTGGGGATCGCGGCCAGCTCGGTCTTCACCGCGCGGTCATCCGCGGCGGCGTCGTTGTAGAAGAGGATCGCGACGACCTTGTTGTCGCGGATCGCAGCACCCACCGTCTGGGCGGCAGTCTTAGCGGCGGCCGCCTGGGACTGCGCGGTCGGCTTGGTCGCGGGCGTGGCCTTGGCCTTGGCCACCGGTTTGGCGGCCGGCTTGGTCGGGGCCGTCGCCTGCGTGGTTGCCGCCGGGGTGGTGGCCGCGGGGGTGGTGGCCGGCGCGGTCGCGGTCGGCGCCCCGAGCTTGGCGTTGGCCTGGTTCGAGGTCGTGACCGCCTGATGGGCCTTGTTGATCGCCGGCTGATACTGGCCGACGCCGCCCTGCGAGCCACCGCTCGACGACGAATGGGGCTTGAGCGCGACCATCCAAATCGCGAAGAACGCGACGGTGCCGAGCAGCAGGCCGATCAAGGGCTTGGGCAGAGTTCCCATCAAGCCAGTGTTCGGCAGGTCCGGCCCGGCCTTTAAGGGTCAGTTCGCCGAAGCGGACACTCAGGCGGGGCGCAACCCCAACTCACGCATCTGGGCCGGATCGACCGGCGCGGGGGCGGCGGTGAGCGGATCGGCGCCGCTGGCCGCCTTGGGGAACGCGATCGTGTCGCGAATCGACTCGACCCCGGCCAGGGCGGTGACGATCCGGTCGATGCCCATGGCGATTCCACCGTGGGGTGGCGCGCCGTAGCGGAGCGCGTCGAGGAAGAAGCCGAACCGCGCCTTGGCCTCCTCGGGACCGATGCCGAGCAGCTCGAATACGCGCTGCTGGACGTCGAGCCGGTTGATACGGATCGAGCCGCCACCGATCTCCGCGCCGTCGAGCACGAGGTCGTAGGTCCGCGAGCTCAGGCTCGCCGGGTCGTTCAGATCGCCGGACGGGGCGGTGAACGGATGGTGAGCGGCGTCCCAGCGCTGCGCTTCGGCATCCCAGAAGAAGGCCGGGAACTCGACCACCCACAGGATGTCGTGGCGGCCGGTCGGGATCAGGTCAAAGCGCCGGGCCAGCTCCATGCGCAGTGCGCTGAGCGCCTGGCCGACCGTGGTGAGCTCGTCGGCCACGATCAGGAGCAGATCGCCGGGCTTCGCGTCTAGCCGGGCCGTGACCGCCGCGATTTCCCCCTCGCCGAGGAACTTGGCGATCGGCGAGCGCCACCCCTCGTCCTGGACGAACGCCCACACCAGCCCCTTCGCGCCGTGCTGCTTGGCCAGTTCGGTGAGCGCCTCTAGGTCCGAGCGGGGCAGCTCGTGGGCGCCGGCGTTGATCCCGCGGACCACGCCGCCTGAGGCGATCACGTCAGCGAACACCTTGAACTCACTGCTCGCCACGGCCTCCCCGAGGTCGTGCAGCTCGAGCCCGAAGCGCGTGTCGGGCCGGTCGATGCCGTAGCGCGACACCGCCTCGGCGAAGGTCATCCGCGGCCAAGGCGGCGCCGGCACGTCGAACCCCTCGCGCTCGAACACCGCCCCCATCACCGCCTCCATGCAGTCGATCACGTCGTCCTCCTCGACGAACGCCATCTCGACATCGAGCTGGGTGAACTCGGGCTGGCGGTCGGCGCGGGTGTCCTCGTCGCGGAAGCACCGCGCGATCTGGTAGTAGCGCTCCATGCCGCCGATCATCAGCAGCTGCTTGAACAGCTGGGGCGACTGCGGCAGGGCGTAGAACGAGCCGGGTTGGATGCGGGCGGGAACCAGGTAGTCCCGCGCGCCCTCGGGCGTCGAGCGGGTCAGGTACGGCGTCTCGATCTCGAGGAAGTCGCGTTCGTTCAGGACCTCCCGCATGGTGGCGATCGCGCGGTGGCGCAGCGCGATCGTGCGCTGGAGCTGGGCGCGACGCAGGTCGAGCGAGCGGTGGCGCAGGCGGATGATCTCGTCGACGTCAGCCCCGTTGTCGACCGGAAACGGCGGCGTTTCGGCATCGGACAGGATCTCGAGCTCGCTCACCGCGAGCTCGATCTCGCCGGTGGCCAGATTGGGGTTCACGTTCTTCGGGTCGCGGCGGGT
>DATFDC010000402.1:0-14645 GCA_035252415.1 Solirubrobacteraceae bacterium | reverse complement strand
CCGCGGGACGGTCGCGATGTTGTCCCCTACCGAGAGGTGGGGGAACAGCCCGATCTGCTGGATCACATAGCCGATCTCGCGTCGGAGCTCGGACGGCTTGCGCCCGAGCACGCTCTTCCCGTCGAGCAGGATGTCGCCCTCGGTGATATCGATCATGCGATTGACCATCCGCATCGCGGTGGTCTTCCCGCAGCCCGATGGACCGACCAGCACGCAGATCTCCCCGGCCGGCACCTTGAACGACAGCCCCCGGAGCGCCGGCTCGTCACTGCCGGGGTAGCGTTTGGAGACATCCTTGAACTCCAGCTCCGCCGCTCGCGCGTGTTGCCGGAGGTTGTTCGGCGTGGTGGTTGGCTCGGTCTGCATCCGGGATCAGCTGCCCAGGAGACCTACAGCAGGCCGTTGGCCTTCAGGAACTCCTTGGCCACCGTCGCCGCATCGACCTTTTGCAGCACGACTGCCGCGTTCAGCTTCTGCATCACCGTGTTGGTGAGCTTCGCGTCGACGGCGTTCAGCGTCTGGGCGAACGCCGGGCCCTCCTGCTGCAGGAGTGAGGTCTTGACCACCGGCGCCACCTGCTGGAAGCCGTAGATGTGCTTGGGGTCGGTCAAGAGCGTGTACTTGCCGCTGCTCAGCTGACCGTCGGTCGTGAACACGTTGGCGCTGTCGACCTTGCCCGAGTCCAGCGCCTGGTACTGCAACCCGATCGCCAGCGGGACGAAGTGGACGTTGTTGAGGTGGTAGGCCTCGTGCATGCCCACCAGGCCCTCGTAGCGGGTCTTGTTCTCCGGGGGGCCGCCGTTGGTGAACGACGGAAGCTTCGCGAGGTCCTCCATCGACACGAGGTGGTGCTTGGAGGCGAACGCCTTCAGGGTGGCCGTCACATCACGGTCCTGGAACGGCGTCGGGTTCAGCAGCGTGTAGCCGCGGCCCGCCTCGAAGGCCTTGGCCTGCGCGTACGTGGCTGCGGCGCTCACAGGAACCTTGCTCTGGCCCTTGATGACGCTGAGGATGACCCCGGTGTACTCCGGGTACATCTGGATCTGGCCGGAGGTGAGGGCCTTGTCGGTGAGCTCGGAGCTGCCGATGTTGGCCTTCAGGGTGACGGTGTAACCCTTGGCCTGGAGCGCCTGCTGGTACATGTCGCCCAGGAGGTACTCCTCGGTGAAGTTCTTGTCGCCGAGGACGATCGGCGGCTTGCCCTTTCCGGGTTGAGAGGACGAGCTGGATCCCGAGCTAGAGCTCGCGCTCGTGCTCGAGCCAGAGCTGGCGCTGGAGCCTCCGGATGCGCTGGAGGAAGATGACGAGCTACCGCAGGCGGCCAGCACCACCACGGCGAGAAGGGCAACTACTGCCGCGAGCGCGGGCTTTGCGACTGATCGCATTCGGATCCTCCAACAGCTGTTTTTGTTTGGGACTGCCATGGAGGCCCAGTGCGCCTCCACTCCTCCGGCTTGACTCTACTGAAGCTCCGGCGGGCGAAGCCAACGGCTAACCGGGTCTTCACTCGGACACTCCCAGCCGGATTGGACCGGCGCCGGACGGCGCCCCCAGGGCATCGGATAGCTGCTCGGCGGTCACGCGAACGCGCTCGCCGGTGGCGTGAAGACGGGTTCCGAGCCGGAACTTCGGGGCCGAGACGTTGACCGCGGCCACCACCTGGCCCGTGAAATCGCGAATCGGCGCGGCAACCGCCACCAGCCCGGGCTCGGACTCCTCGTCTGCCACCGCGTAGCCGACCTGACGCGCCCGTTGGATCCGCCGCTCCAGCTCTCGGAGGTCGGCGGGCGCGCTGGGGCCGCCAGGCGGCAGCGGGTCGGGCCCGAGCAGCGCGGTCAGCGCAGGCCGGTCGTGGTCGAGCAGCAAGACGCGCCCTGACGATGTGCAATGAACCGGCACGGTCCGCCCGATCCAGCCGCGTGCCGCCACCGCGTGGGGTGAGGATTGCGTGAGCAGCGTCAGGACCTCATGACCACGAAGGACCGAGAGATGGGCGGCCTCGCCGACCTCGCCGACCAGCCGTGCGAGCGCTGTGTGCGCCTCCTCGATCAGCCGGGGCTCGCCGGCGCGGGCGGCGAGCGCGAACACGTCCCATCCGAGCCGGAACGCCCGGCTGCCCGGTACGTGCTCGGCCAGGCCATAGTCGCTCAGCGCGGCCAGCGCGCGCGATACCTGGCTCTTCTCGTGTCCGGTCAGTGCGGCGATCTGCGTTACGCCGAGGCCGCCCTCGGCGACCGCGGCGTCCGAGCCCAGCGCGCGGAGGACATCGAGTCCTCGCTTCAGACTGGTTCCTCGATTCGCCACCACCCGGTGTGATATTTCCAAAACGTCCGGGCGGCGTCAACTGGCGCTGCCACGGCAATCAGACGGCGCACGGCGGAACAAATGACACAGTGCCAACAGATGTTGCAATTATTGCCAAGCACGACAAGCGATCCCAGGAGAAGACGTGTCTGAAAAGCAGGCGATGGTGCAGGGGAATCTGCTCGAGCGACTGGCGCAGGGCCCGGTCATCTGCGCCGAGGGCTACCTGTTCGAGCTCGAGCGTCGCGGCTATCTCCAGGCGGGCGGCTTCGTGCCGGAAGTGGTGCTCGAGAATCCGGACAAGGTCCGCGAGCTGCATCGCGAGTTCGTGCATGCGGGTTCCGACGTGGTCGAGGCATTCACCTACTACGCCCACCGCGAGAAGCTCCGGCTGATCGGCAAGGAAGAGCTGCTGGAGCCGATCAACCGCCAGGCACTGGAACTCGCGCGCGGGGTGGCCCGGGAGAGCGGGGCGCTGCTCGCCGGCAACGTGTGCAACACGAACATCTACACGGGCGAGGACGCCGCTGGCGCGGTCAGGGCGATATTCGAGGAGCAGGTTGGGTGGGCCGTTGACGCCGGCGTCGACTTCGTGATCGGCGAGACGTTCTCGTGGCTGGGCGAAGCGCTGCTCGCCACCGAGGTGATCAAGTCGGCCGGACTGCCCGCGGTGGTGACGATGGTCCCGCACCGCGATCCGGCGACTCGCGAGGGCGTGGCTCCCGACGAGGCGTGCAAGGCGCTCGAGCAGGTGGGCGCCGACGTGGTCGGCCTGAACTGCAGTCGGGGACCGCGCACGATGCTTCCCCTCCTCGGCGCGATTCGGGAGGCCGTGTCCACGCACGTGGCCGCGCTGCCGGTGCCATACCGCACCCACGACGGGCAGGAGAGCTTCCAATCGCTCCACGACACCGACGCCGACAATCTGCCGGACGGTCGCTCCTTCCCGACCGGTCTCGATCCGTTCACGTGCACGCGCTACGACATCGCGGAGTTCACGAGGGCGGCGCGGGCGCTCGGCGCCGACTACCTAGGGGTTTGCTGCGGCGCCGGACCGCATCACATCCGTGCCATGGCCGAGGCGCTCGGGCGGACGCCTGCGGCCAGTCAGTACAGCCCCGACATGTCCAAGCATGCGTACTTCGGGACCGACGACACGCTCAAGACCGAGTACCTCTCGTACGGCGCCAAGCTCTGAGCCGCTCACGAGGTGCCGGTGAGCAGGTCGACGATCTGTCCGAACACCCGGTCCGCGCATGCGTGCAGCGCCTCGACGCTGAGCAGCTGTACCGGGTGCGGGACATAGACCATCCGGTAGTCGGGCATGCCGAGGACGCGGGCCTGCTCGAGCGCCTCGTCGACGAACGGCTCGGTGGCCACCGCGGCGGTGGGGAGACCGCGCCGCTCGAGTTCGACCATGTCGCGCACACTGCACGACGTGCAGGAGCCTCAGTCGGCCAGGCCCTCCACGACGAGGTCGCCGCGGTTGGCGATCCGGCGGACGATCTCGGGCGCGGCCGGCTTGGAGAAGATCTCCTTGACGAAGCGCTCGGTCGTAGCGCCGCGGGCTCGCAGGAGCTCCTCGATCCGGTCGAGGAACTCATCGCCGCGACGCTTGTTGATGTCGAGCAGGGCGATCCGGGCGCCCTCCAGGCCGGCGGGCCGGGGCGCGAGCGGCTCGGCCAGGCGCCGGCGCTCGTCGAACGGGCTCACGTAATCCACGGGACCTCCTTCGAGATCGGCTGGGCGTCCATGCCGAGACAGGGTCCGAACACGGCCGAGAAGCGGCCCGCCTCGCCGCCGGCGACCACGATCACGATGTCCTCGGGGCGCGACCACTTGCCCACGAGCTGATCGTCGGGCGCGGCCTGCACCAGCGGGGTGGTCTCGCCCCAGCGCAGCGACGCGGCCGGCCGGCGCACCGCCTCGAACATCGCTTCGCGCACCTGCTGCTTGCTCCAGCCCCACTCGGCGAACGATCGGGCGTGCTCGGGGCAGAGGACGAACAGGGAGGTCCCGCCGAGCGGCCACCAGTTCGGGCTCCAGGTGACGGCGGCCGCCTCGCCCAGCACGCGGGCCAGCTCCTCGGGCGAGGTGCTGCGATGGTCGGAGATCGACAGCGGCGCGTCGGCGCCGAACACGGTCACGACCGAACGGCCGGCGCTGTGGCCGCGCTCGGCGTGCAGCGGCTCCCATGGGCTGACCTCCTCGTCCTCGGCGAAGCACAAGCCGACCTTGCCGGGGTTGGCCAGCGCCGAGCGGTCGAGGCGACCCGGGAAGCCGCCGCCGGTCAGGCTGATCACCAGGCGCAGCGCGCGCCCGATCGTCATGTTGGGGCGCCAGCCGGGTCCCAGCGCTCCGGTGGAGCCGTTCAGCCCGATCGCCTCGCGCACCGGCCCGTTGACCACGATCACCTGTCCCACGGGCTGGGTCGTGACCGCCTGGCCGCCCACGTTGAACGTCGGTTCGAGGGACGCCTGCACGGCCGCCACGACCACCGGGAAGTACTCGGGGCGGCAGCCGGCGAGCACCGCGCACGCGGCCACCCGCTCGAGCGTGACCCGCGCCATGGCCGGGGCCATCTCGCCGAGCAGCTCATCGGGATCGTGGCCGCCCAGCATCGCCTCGACGCGGTCGCGCGTCGGGGGGATCACCGGCAGCCCGTCGGTCCAGCCACGTTCGAACATCTCCTCGAGCTCGTCGAACCCGGCGCCGTCGAGCGCGCGCAACGACGCCGCGTCATAGGTGTTCTTGGCCGCGCAGCCGGGCTTGCGGCGGGGTGGGTCGTCGGTGACCGAAACCGGGAGGAGCTCGCTGAGCGCGTCGGCGTTCCAGCCGACCACCCGCCCAATCTGCTCACCCGAGCGGTCGACGAGGACCAGCGTGGGCAGGCTCGCGAGCTCGTACGCGCCCGAGACCTCGTACGGCGCGGGCTCGGAGAGGACGGTGCCGGCGAACCCGGTCCGCCGGGCCACCCGGGCGGCCACCTCGAGCGGATCCTCGAACACCGCCGCGACCTTCAGGCCGGCCGCGGTCAGGTCCGGCACGATCGGCGCGAGGCGGCGCAGGGTCAGCGTGCAGGTCGGGCATTCCTCGGAGACGAACAGCAGCAGCGCGGGGCCGTCCGCGTGTAGCTCGGCCAGGCGCAGCGAGCCGCCGGTCACCGACGGGAGCGTGAACTCAGGCGCCGCGACGCTCATGCCCGGGGCTGCCGTCGATGACGCAGGCGCTGATCAGGACCATATGCTGTGGCACCGTACACAAGCCGGGGGGCCGGCCCGGGGCCATCGCGGACCTGCTCGACTCCTGACAGCGTGACAATGCGGTTTGCACAGAACGACTTCGACGGGCGGGTCGGCGCGGGGTGGGGCGGCGAGCCCGGCCCCAACGGCGCCCACGTCAACGTGGTGCTGGCGGACCGCGGGTCGGCGACGGCCGCCGCGCTGATCGGCACGCTCACCACGCCGTCGCCCGGACACACGCCGATCCTCGTCGTGGTCGGCGAGGCTCAGGACCGCTACGAGCTGGTCTGGCCTCCGACGATCATGATCAACAAAGCCACCGCGCTTGAGGAGCGCCACCAGACAATCACCTGGGGTGCCGGGCAGCTGGGCATCGCCCAGGGCGTGCTGGACGCGGTCGCCGACGGGCTGATCCCGCCCAGCGGGGATCTGCTGGTGTTCGTGTGCATCTGGATCGACCCCGGCGCGTCGGATGAGACCGCGGTGCGGCAGGCCGCACGGACGGCGGTGCGGACCGCGATCGGCGTGTGCGTCGCCGGGCCGGACGAGGACGCGGCCCGCGACCTGGTGAAGCGGCGCGATTCGCTGACCAGCCCGTTCTACGGAGGCTTATAGCCTTGCCCATCACGGCGATCCGGCTCCTGCGGGTGTGACCCGGGTCGCGTTCGTCGGGCTGGGCAACATGGGCGGGCCGATGTGCGGCCACCTGGTTTCCGCAGGTCACGACGTGACCGCGTTCGACCTCGATGCCGGCGCGGTGGCGCGGGCGGTCGGTGCGGGCGCGCGGGCGGCCACGGATCTGCGCGGCTGCGTGCGCGGCGCCGAGGTCCTGATCACGATGTTGCCGGCGCCGCCCCAGGTCGAACGGGTGCTCTTGGGTGCCGACGGTGCGATTGCCGCACTGGACCCGGGGTCCTTGTCGATCGACATGAGCACCAGCTCGATCGCGGTCGGCGCGCGGGTGGTGGCCGCGGCGCGCGAGCGGGGTGTGGAGGTTCTCGACGCCCCGGTGGCCGGCCAGTCGATCGGGGCCCGGGCCGGTTCTCTGGCGATCTACGTCGGCGGCCCCGAGGAGGCGTTCGAGCGGGCGCTGCCGTTGTTCCGCGCCATGGGAGACCGTGATCGGATCTTCCATCTGGGCGGTCACGGAGCGGGGTACACCGTGAAGCTGCTGCTGAACCTGCTGTGGTTCATCCAGGCGGCGGCCGTCGGGGAGGTGTTGAGCGTCGGCGTGCGCGCGGGGGTCGTGCTGGAGAAGCTCCACGGTGCGCTGGTCGGCTCGCCGGCCAACTCGGTGTTCCTCGAGCGCGATGTGCGCATGGTGCTCGACGACGGCGACTACGACGAAGCGTTCCCGATGCGCCTGGCCACCAAGGACCTGGGGCTGGCCCTCGACCTGGCGCGCGAGGTGGGCGTGCCGGCCGAGCTGAGCGCCCTGGTCGAGCAGATCCACCGCCGGGCCCGCGCCGCGTATGGCGACGAGGCAGGCGAGATCAGTGCGTTGCGCCTGTACGAGGATGTGGCCGGGATCCGCTTGCGGCTGGCGCAAAGCTGACCATCGCGGCGCTGCTCGCCGGGAGCTTGATCGAATACTGACCGTCGCTCGGCTGCAGATGTTCATCCTGGAACTTGCCGGTCAGGGTGCCGGTGGTGGTCTGATCGCCGAAGCTCTGACCGGCCAGCGTGACTCCGCTCTTGGCGCTGGCGCCACCGGGGGCGTTCAATCGCTCGACGACCGCGGTCTTGCCGACGCCGGTCGGGGACTGCAGGGCGATCGTCTGATCGGTGGTCAGGCTGTCGTTGAGCAGCACGACGTGGATCAGGCCGGTGGGGGTGACCGCGGCGCGGACGCGGATGTCAGGGTTGGCCGGCGTGGAGACGGCCAGCAGCCGTGAGCCGGGCGGAGCGGCCTCGGTGAACAACAGCATCCCGTAGTACTCGGGAAAGACCGTCGCCTGCCACTGCCCGTCCATCTGCTGGAAGGTGAACGGGTGATAGATGGCTTCCGGGAGCGTGTGGATGTTCACGCCGTCCACACCCGTCCGGGCCATCGCGAACAGCGTGTCGACCATCCACAGAGCCGAGGCGAACGTGTCGCTGACGCCCGCCTGCCCCTTGCAGGCCACCGAGTTCAGCTCGTCGACGCGGAACGTGGCGCCGTGCCGGTGGGCGAGCGCGATGTAGGGCCCGGCCCCGGTCAGCAGACCGCGCGCGGCGACGGGGCTGAGCAGGTTCGGGATCGAGGGATAGCCCCGGTCGCCCGGCTTGCTGAAGCAGCGAATCAGCGGATATCGGTGGTAAGAGACGATCTTGAGCTTCGGCTCGACCTTGAACAGCTTGGGCAGGCGAGTCAGCCAGTTGAAGTTGCCGGTGGCCGGGCCGGCCAGCGGTATGCCACCGAGTTGCCTGGCGAACCTGGTCATCTCCTTGACGTAGGCGGCGCGATTGAAGCTCTTGGGCCGGGGATACACCGGCGTGTGGTTCGGCCTGCGGTAGTAGAACGGCGTGATCTTGTAGAGCTCGGGCTCGTTCCCGATCTCGAGTGCCTTGATGTTGCTCAGCCCGATGCCGGTCTCGAACGCATGCGCCTCGGCGAGTATCTCGCGTGCGCTGTTCAGCTTGAGGTTCAGATCGAGGATCAGCCGCCCACCGGTCTGCTCCGCCAGCGCGCGAGTGGTGGCCAGCCAGCTCGGGTTGATCGTGAAGTTGATGCTCGGATTGACCTTTACGCCGCGGGCCGGCATCCATGTCTGGTCGGCGCTGTTGCCTCCGACGCGCAGCACCGGCGATTGCTTGGGGTTCAGATCGCGGATCAGCTGAACGAGCACTGGGTTGATGGCGCTGGGGTTGGACCCCGTGTACTCGCGTACGGCCTTGTACTCGAAGGAGAACCCGAGGAATCCAGGAGCGATCGCGCGGCCTACCCTGGTGCGACTGATCTGGACGTCGACCGGGGGCGGCGCGACCGGCGTAGTGGTCGGCGTAGTGGTCGGCGTGGTGGTCGTCGGCGTGCTGGAGGGTGGCGTCGTGGTGATCGGCGGGGTTGCAGCCGGCGCCGCGGAGGCAGCGAGAATCGATCCCGCGGACCCGGCGGCTATTGCCCCGGCGGCCAGCGCGGCCACGGTTAAGGATGTCGGCATCCGGCGCACCCGGCCGGGACTATTTCAGACCGAGGCGACGAGCAGCTCGCCGGCGGCCGCCGCATCGAGCGGGCGGCTCAGGAGATAGCCCTGCCCGAGGTCGCATCCGAGCTCGACCAACAGCTCGCGCTGGTCCTCGTGCTCGATGCCCTCGGCCACCGTGGTCAGCCCGAGGTGGCGGCCCAGGCTGAGGATGCCGGCGAGCAGGCCGGCTGGGTGGCGGCCCGGCCCTCCCACCGCGTCGACGAACGGCTTGGCCACCTTGATCAGGTCGACCGGAAGGTGCGAGAGGTTCAGGAGGGTCGAGTAGCCGGTGCCGAAGTCGTCGAGGGCGGTGCGCGCGCCGAGCTCCTTGATCGCGTGCAGCGTGCTCAGGGCAGCCGGGGAGTCCTCGAGCCGGGCGCTCTCGGTGA
Organism: Solirubrobacteraceae bacterium; assembly: GCA_035252415.1. Taxonomy (GTDB): domain Bacteria; phylum Actinomycetota; class Thermoleophilia; order Solirubrobacterales; family Solirubrobacteraceae; genus Palsa-465. The sequence continues at coordinate 5,546 of DATFDC010000402.1, read as the reverse complement.
CCTCGATGATCAGCGCGGAGGCCGGGAAGGCGCCGGCGATCGCGCGCTCGGCCGCGGCGGCGTAGTCGGGTTCCTGAAGCTCGCGCATCGCAGCGTTGACCGAGATGGCCAGGGGCACCTGCCGGTACCAGATCGCCAGCTGGGCGCAGGCCTGCTGAAGCACCCAGCGACCGATGTCGACGATCAACCCGGTCTCCTCGGCCAGCGGGATGAACTCGATCGGCGGCACCAGGCCACGGGTCGGGTGGTGCCAGCGCACGAGCGACTCGAACGCGGCGATCCGGCCCGAGCCCAGGTCGTAGAGCGGCTGGTAGTGCAGCTCGAACTCGCCGCGCTCGACCGCGCGCCGGAGCTCGGTCTCGAGGTCCAGGCGCGTCACCAGCGCCTCGTGCATGCGGGGCTCGAACCGCCGGCGGCTGCCGGTGCCGGCATGTTTGGCGTGATACATGGCCACGTCCGCGTTGCGCAGCAGCGTGCCCCCCTCCTCGCGCCCGGTGGCGATGCCGACGCTGACTCCGACGAACACCTCGTGGCCGTCGATATCGAAGCTGTGCTGGAGCGTGTCGATGATCCGGTCGGCGACCGCGTTCGCGTCCGATCCGCCGGCCAGCACGATCGCGAACTCATCGCCACCCAGGCGCGCGCATACATCAGCGTCGCGGACGCAGCGGCGCAGTCGCTCGGCCACCGCCGCGAGCAGCCGATCGCCGGCCAAATGGCCGAGCGAGTCGTTGACCAGCTTGAATCGATCGAGGTCGATGAACAGCACGGTGACCGGCTCGCCGCCCCGGTCGGCACGCACGAGCTCGTGCTCGAGACGGTCGAGCAGGAGCGCCCGGTTGCCCAGGCCGGTGAGCGGGTCGGTGAACGCCTGCTCGACGGCATGGCCGGCCCGGGCCACCGCGAGCACGACGCCGATGTGCTCGGCGAAGCGGGTCAGGAGCTGCTCATCGTCGGGCGTCACCTGGGACCCGGCGAGGTTGAAGCCGACCGAGATGCTGCCGATCACCTGGCCGCGCTCGCGCAGCGGGACCGCGATGCCGGCCTTGAGGCCCGGGGGGGCGAGCTGCGAGCGGGCGGAATGACGCGCGATGTCGTTGTTCAGGACTGACTTGCCGGTGCGGATCGCCTCGCCGCTCATCCCCTCGCTGAGCGGCGCGCGCTGACGCCAGCGCTCGGCCTCCCGCCGCGCGTTGTTAGTGGCGACCGCCACCGACCAGGCCGGATCCTCGTGGTCGACCAGGCGGAGCGCGCCCGAGTCGCCGCCGAGCAGGCGCATGCTCTCGTCGATGATCGTCTGGTAGGTCTCCTGGGCGGGGGCGCCTGCCGACACCAGGCTTTGAACGCTCAGGACCGCGTCGACGAAGCGGGCGTCGGTCGGTCCGGGTTTAGCTTGAGTGCTCACCTATCGGGCATCGGAGCGCCAGCGTCCTGCCTTGAAGCGGCGTGTGTCTGTTTGCAGACCTTCTCGGAGCTACGCCTTGTCCCACCGGGCGTGCAGGGCTCGTGGCTTGCGGAATACCAGCCCCTCGACCCTGGACGGATGGTCGGTGTTGAGGCGGAGGTTTGGCAGGCGCCTTGTGAGCGCGGTCAGGCCCGCGCGGGCTTCGGTTCGGGCCAGGTGGATCCCGAGGCACACGTGCGGACCCTGGGCGAAGGCCAGGTGGCGCCGTGACCTGGGCCGGCCGGGGAGATAACGGTCGGGATCCTCGAAGATCGCCGGGTCGCGGTTGGCGGCGGCGATCGACACCCGTACGAGGTCGCCTTTGTCGATGTTCGCTGTGGCGAGCGTGGTCTCGGTGGTTGCGTAACGGTCGACGACCGCGGCGGCCGGCTCGAGCCGGAGCGACTCGTCGATGACCGCGTCGAGGGATGTCTGTCCGGTCGAGTCTGGGTTCTCCAGCAAGTAGCTGAGTGCGTTGGTGATCATCCCCTCGGTCGTCTCGACGCCGCCGAACAGCAGGATCGCCGCGTTGGAGATGACCTGGTCGTGCGTGAGATCGGATTGGGTGGCGGCGGCGCCGAGCAGTTCGGAGTCGTCGGCGATCACCGCGTTCAGGCGGGTCTTGAGCGCGGCGAAGGCGTCGCGTCCGCCGGCTCCCGGGTCGCGGCCGGCGGTGATCTCGGTGACCGCCGTGACGATGCCGTCGTACCAGCCCAGCATCGGTGTGACTTCGCCCTGGTCGAGGCCGAGGGCTCGGGCCATGATCGAGGCGGCGAGCGGGCCGGCGAACTCGCGTCGGAGCTCCGCGGCGCCGCGCTGGGCGAAGGTCTCGATCAGGCGCTCGGCTTCGGCTGCGGCTTGTTCAGCGAAGCGGTCCTTGACCGCAGTGGGGCGGAACGGCGGCGCGAACGGCGCGCGGTGACGGACGTGCTCGGTGCCGTCGAGGCTCAGCATGCTGGGGCCGACGACCTGGGCGGTGGAGAACCGCGGGTCGTCGACGGTGAACGTGCTCGCGTCGCGCATGACGGCCATGGCGAGGTCGTGCCGGGTGACGAGCCAGCCTTGTAACGCCGGCAGCCAGGACACGGGTTCGTGGGTACGCAACCGGGCCAGGACCGGGTGGGGGTCTTGCTCGAGTTGCTCGAGCGTGACCGTGGCGCCGATCGGGAACGCGTCCTGTCTGCCGGCGTTCAACGGCTCGCGATCCGCCACTGCGCGTCCGGGCGCACGTAGACGGGCTCGCCGGCCACGAACGTCGCGATCACCGGGTTGTGCCCGAGGCGGTACGCCATGTGCTCGGCGGGGCTGTCGAGCAGGACCAAGTCGGCCTTCTTGCCGGGTTCGATCGAGCCCAGGTCGTTGTCGAGGTTGAGGACGTAGGCGGCGTTCAGCGTGACGGCCAGCAGGGCTTCTTTGGTGCTGAGCCCATAGCGGCGGACGGCCAGCCCGACGATCAGCGGCAGCGAGAAGATCGGCGAGGTGCCTGGGTTGGCGTCGGTGGCCAGGGTGACAATCGCGCCGGCCTCGATGAGATCTCGTGCGGGGGCGGTTTGTTCCGCGCCCATGAACTCGGCGCCGGGCAGGAGGACCGCGGCGGTCTCGGATTGGGCGAGCGGACCGATGTCGTCGGGGTGGATCGCCGAGAGGTGGTCGAGCGACCGCGCGTTGTGCTTGAGGGCGATGGGCACGGAGCGCATGGTCGAGAACTGCTCGACGTGGGCACGAAGCCTGAGCTTGTACGTGGTGGCGAGTGCGCCCATGCGGTCGAGGTGCTCGAGCCCGAAGGCGATGGACTCGACGAAGATGTCGAGCGTGTCGGCGTACTCGGCCGCCTCGGGGAGCATCGCCTCGACCTCGTCCATCCACGTGTCGGCCGTGTAGCCGTTCGGCACCGCGTGGGCGAGGAGCCCCGTGCGGGTCGTGGTCTGCTTGACGTGGGCGTCCAGGGCGGCGGCGAGCTTGAGCGATCTGAGCTCTCCTTCTCTTGACAGTCCGTAGCCGGACTTGCACTCGAACGTGGTCGTCCCGGTGCTGAGTATCTCGGTGGCGAGTTGGGTTGCCTGGGCGAGGACATCGTCGTCCGGTGTTTCTCTCAGGGCGCGCGCGGAGGACGCGATCCCCCCGCCTTGGCGCGAGATCTCCTCGTACGGGACGCCGGTGACCTTCTGTTCGTACTCCTGCGCGCGCCAGCCGGCGAACGGGAGGTGGGTGTGGCAGTCGACCAGACCGGGGAGCAGGGCGCACCCGGTGGCGTCGACGCTTAGGGCCGCGCCTGCGGTGGGTTCAAGTGCTGCGATTCGCCCGTCGTCGCCAACGGTGATACCGCCGGGGTCGAGGGTGAGCTCGGTCGCGCGGTTCGCTCGGAGGTATCGGAGGCCCGACTCCGGTGGCAGCAGGACCTGCGCGGCGTTGTCGAACGACGTCGTCACGGCGACCGCCGGCACCATGTAAAACGCGCGAAACCACCCCGCGTGGCCACCCCTTTCCGCACATAAGCATGCTGTCCATGCTTATGTCGCAAAGGGGGTGGCGGGGCGGGGGACTTTTGCGGGTTATGCATGGGACGCCGGGATTGGTCAGTGCCCGAGCATTGGGATGCGCAAGCCGTGGCGCTGGGCCGCGGCGACCGCGTCCTCGTAGCCGGCGTCGGCGTGGCGGACGATGCCGAGCCCCGGGTCGGCCTTCAGGACTCGTTCGATCCGGGCGGCCGCGCCCGGCGTCCCGTCGGCCACGCACACCTGGCCGGCGTGGATCGACTTGCCCATGCCGACCCCGCCGCCGTGGTGGATCGAGACCCAACTGGCGCCGGCGGCCGTGTTGATCAGCGCGTTGAGCAGCGGCCAGTCGGCGATCGCGTCCGAGCCGTCGGCCATCGCCTCGGTCTCGCGCTGGGGTGAGGCGACCGAGCCGGTGTCGAGGTGATCGCGGCCGATCACGATCGGGGCGCTGACCTCGCCGGAGGCGACCATCTCGTTGAACCGCAGCCCCGCCAAATGTCGTTCGCCGTACCCGAGCCAGCAGATGCGCGCCGGCAGGCCCTGGAACTGCACCCGCTCGGAGGCCAACTTGATCCAGCGGGCGATGTGCTCCTGGTCGCCGAACAACTCGAGGATCGCCTCGTCGGTGGCGTGGATGTCGGCCGGGTCGCCCGACAGGGCCACCCAGCGGAACGGCCCCTTGCCCTCGCAGAACAGCGGCCGCACGTACGCCGGAACGAATCCCGGGTAGGAGAACGCATCGGTGTCGCCGTGCTCGGACGCCAATCCCCGCAGCGCGTTGCCGTAGTCGAACGCCTCGGAACCGGCGGCGGCGAGGTCCCGGATCGCGGCCACGTGGGCGAGCGCGCTCTCGCCGACCCGTCTGAGATATTCGTCAGGATCGGTCTGGCGCAGCACTTCGGCCTGTTCCAGCGTGAGGCCGGCGGGGATGTAGCCATTCAAAGGGTCGTGGGCCGAGGTCTGATCAGTGACCACGTCCACCTCGACCCCCCGGCGGACGAGCTCGGGGAGGACCTCGGCCGCATTGCCGGCCAGGCCGATCGACAGCGCGCGTCGTTCGCGGCGCGCAGCGTCCAAACGATTCAGCGCATCATCCAGATCGGCCGCCCGCTCGTCCAGGTACCCGCTGCGGATCCGCCGCTCGATCCGCTGCAGGTCGACCTCGATGCACAGCGCAGCGCCACCCAGCATCGTGATCGACAGCGGTTGGGCGCCGCCCATGCCGCCCAGGCCCGCAGTGACCACGAGCCGCCCGGCCAGCGTGCCGTCGAAGCGCTTTCGCGCGGCCGCCGCGAACGTCTCGTATGTCCCCTGCAAGATGCCCTGCGAACCGATGTAGATCCAGGAGCCCGCGGTCATCTGCCCGTACATGATCAGCCCGGCCGCGTCGAGCTTTCGGAACTCGTCCCAGTTGGCCCAATCCGGCACCAGGTTCGAGTTGGCGATCAGCACGCGTGGCGCGTGCTCATGCGTCTCGAACACCGCCACCGGCTTGCCCGACTGGACCAGCAGGGTCTCGTCCGCCTGCAGGTCCCGCAGGGAGGCGACGATCCCGTCGAACGCGTCCCAGCTGCGCGCGGCCCGCCCCGACCCGCCGTACACGA
>DATFDC010000401.1:0-5809 GCA_035252415.1 Solirubrobacteraceae bacterium | reverse complement strand
CGTCATGAGCACGGTCTCGGGACAGACCGCGGCGCCCGCGGGGCGCGTCGGCTTCGATCTCGATGCCGAGCTGGATCGGCTCGCGCCCGAGGAGCGGAGCGCCGCGCAGGCCTTCCTGTCGGTTCACGCGCCCGGCCTGGGCGCGCCCCTGGCCATCGTGATCCCGGCCTACAACGAGGAGCCCACGGTGGCCGGCGTGGTCGGCGAGATCCCGCGTTCGGCCGCCGGCTTGAAGACCGAGGTAATCGTCGTGGTCGACGGGGCGCGGGACGCGACGGCGGCGCGCGCGGCCGGGGCCGGTGCGCTCGTGTGCGATGTCCAGGTCAACCGCGGCCAGGGCGCCGCCCTACGGTTCGGCTACTGGCTGGCCCGAGCGCGTGGCGCGCAGGTGATTGCCACCATCGACGCCGACGGTCAGTACGAACCCGAGGAGATCGCCCGCGTGGTGCAGCCGATCCTCGACGACCAGGCCGACTTCGTGTCGGGCTCGCGAAGGCTCGGGGCCGAATTGACCTCGGATCGCGTCCGGCATCTGGGCGTGCTCGTGTTCGGAGCGCTGATCAGCGTGCTCGTGCGCCACCGGATCACCGATCCGGCCTGCGGCATCCGCGCGATGCGCGCCGAGGTGACCGGAGCGGTCAAGCTCGAGCAGCCCCAGTACCAGGCGTCCGAGTTGATGATCTCAGCGGCGCTGCACGGTTTCCGTCTCGGCGAGGTCCCGACGACCATGCGCGACCGGGGCGTGCACGCCACCGGCACCAAGAAGGGCGGGAACCTCGGCTACGGGGTGCGGTTCGCCCGTGCGGCGTTGCGCACCTGGAGCCGCGACCGGAAGGCCGCGCGGATGCGGCTCCGGCCCGAGAAGATCCACACCTCGTAGACCGCGAAGCGGGCCGCGAACAGGACCGCGAACACGGCCAGGTAGGAGCCGGTGACCAGCAGCACGCGGATGCCGTGGTGGGCGGGGATGCTCTGCACCTGGCGCTGGGTCCAGGCCGTCGTCTCGGCGGTGATGAACAGCGTAAGGACCGACACCAGCACGTAGGCCACGATCTCGCGCCCGAAGGCGATCCGCCCTTGCACGCGCCAGGCCCAGCGGCGGTTGAGGATCCAGTTCGGGATCGCGCCGGCGATGAACGCGATGATCGAGCACGCGGTCGTGCCGACGCCCATCACGTAGAGGATCGCGAACACGATCGCGCTGGTTCCGGCGGCCACGACCGACCCGAGCGTGTATCGGGTGATGCGTGCGCTGAGCGGCGATTGGAGGATCCGGCGAGCGAGCGCCGTGTCCGCGAGGCGCAGGCCGAGGCGGGAATTGCGCATCGCGTGGTAGCGGTTGGTGATCACCGAACTGCGATCGTAGCGGCTATAGCGTCAAGTGGTTGTCGCCGAGCGCGCCGGTACGGTCTCGTGCGCATGCGGGTACAGGTCGCGAATGATCCGTTGGTGCTCGACGACGACCTGGTCATCGCCGGCGACAACACCCCGGTGCTGGCGGCGCTGCCGGACGGATTCTTCGACCTGATCTACATGGATCCTCCGTTCAACACCGGTCGCGCCCAGGCTCGGCGGTCGCTGTCGGTGTCCGCGGATTCCGACGGGGACCGGGTCGGTTTCGGCGGCCGGCGGTATCGCTCGGAGCTGCTGCGGACGCTGGCCTACGACGACGCCTTCGACGACTACCTGCCGTTCCTGGCCCCGCGATTGGAGCGAGCCCGGGACCTCCTCGCCCCGCACGGGACGCTGTATTTCCACATCGACTACCGCGAGGCGCACTACTGCAAGCTGCTCCTCGACGAGGTGTTCGGCCGCGACGCGTTCCTCAACGAGCTCATCTGGAGCTACGACTACGGGGCGAAGCCGCGCCGGCGCTGGCCGGCCAAGCACGACACGATCCTGGTCTACGTTCGCACTCCCGGCGGCCACTGGTTCGATGCGGATGCGGTCGAGCGCGAGCCGTACATGGCGCCCGGGCTGGTCAGCGCCGAGAAGGCGGCCCGGGGCAAGCGCCCCACCGACGTGTGGTTTCACACGATCGTGCCCACCAACGGGCGCGAGAAGACCGGCTATCCGACCCAGAAGCCCGAGGGCGTCTTACGCCGCATGGTCGCCGCATCCTCGCGGCCGGGCGGCTGGTGCCTGGATCCGTTCGCCGGGTCGGGCACGCTGGGCGCCGTGTGCCGCGGGTTGGGCCGGAGGTTCGTCTTGGTCGATCGCAATCCGGTGGCGATCGAGGTCATGCGTGAGCGCCTCGGCGGCGTTACGCCCCCCGCACAAGAGGGACAAACTGAACTGCCTCTAACTGCCGGCGCCTGAGCTCGCCGCCGGACCGGGCGGTCAGGACCAGATGCTGCTCCTTCGCGCCGACCGGCGCGACCATGCGTCCGCCGTCGGCCAGCTGCTCCTGAAGGGTTCGCGGCGGCTCGTCGCCCATCGCGGCGGCCACGTTGATCGCGTCGAACGGGCCCTCCTCGGGCCAGCCCTCCCAGCCGTCGCCGACCCTGAAGCTGACGTTGTCGACCCCGAGCCCGGCGAGCGTCCGCTCAGCGCGCTCGGCCAGCTCGGGATCGCGCTCCACGGTGAACACCTGGTCGACCAGCAGCGAGAGCAGCGCCGCGTGGTAGCCCGAGCCGGTGCCGATGTCGAGCACGCGATCGCCCGGCCTGAGCGCGAGGACCTCGAGCATCCGCGCCACCACCAGGGGCTGCGAGATCGTCTGTCCGCCCCCGATCGGGAGCGCCACGTTGGCGTACGCGCGCTCCTTCTCGCGCTTGGGCACGAAGCGCTCGCGGGGAACGCTGGCGATCGCCGCGAGCACCCGCTCGTCGCCGATGGCCGGGCGCAGGAGCTGGGCGAGCTCGAGGGCCTGATGAGGCGTTAGAAGTCCTCCCAGTCGGCGTCGAGCCACTTGTCGAAGAATTCCTCGGCGTCGAGGCTGACCAGGTCGGCGCGCAGCAGCTTGAGCAGCTTGGCGGCCTCCTTGGCGTTGAGGTCCCAGTACAGGATGACCTCGCCGTCGTCGATCGAGACCACCTCGATGCGATCGGTGCGGTCGGGGTCGGCCATGAACGCGGGTTCCCGGCCACCCCGCGAGACGATGAGCTCGTAGGCGCGGTTGGCCCTCACCGGATTGCTCCTTCGATCGCGACGGTCGCCTCGCCGATCGTGGGGTAGACGCGGTCGCCGATCTGGATCGCCGGGAGATCGGCGACCCCGGCGTCCCGCGCCCGGCGTGTGGCCCGAGCGAGTGCGTTTTGCGTGGATCTCAGCTCGATCCCCTTGCGCAGCGCCGTCGGGTGCATCTCGCAGGCGGCGCCGGCGATCAGGACGGTGCTCTCGTCGCTCAGGTCACGGCCGCCGGCGAATGTCTGGCGGAACGCGGCCAGCGAGAACGCCACCGCCCGGCCGATCTGCTTGGCGTACGTCGCGGCCAGCATGGCCTGGTCGGTGTCGGGCGGCCACTTCGCGGGCCACCGGAGCGGTTGCAGCCCGAGCGCGGCCGCCTGCGCCTCGATCTGCTCGCGGTCGATGGGTACCGGGCCGGGCGCGGCGATGTCCCGGCCGAGGACCGGCTCCCATTCGGGCACCACGGGCAGCGTCGCCATGATCGTCTCGGCGACGATGTAGCACCGGGGGCTGCCGAGGTCGTAGTAGAAGATGGGCTGATCCACGTTACCCGTGGATGAGCCACCCGTCCGCGGCGCGACCGGCTTCCATCACCGCCTCCGACAGGGTCGGATGGCCGTGGATGATCCGCGCGACCTCGGGATAACCCCCCTCGAGCACGCGTACGTTGACCAACTCCTGGATCAGCTCGGTGGCACGGGTGCCGACGATGTGACCGCCGAGCAGCTCGCCGTACTGCTTCTCGCCGACGACCTTGACCAGGCCGGTGCGGTCGCCGTACACCGTGCCGGCGCCGACCGCGCCGTACTGCACCTTGCCGACGACCACGTCGTGTCCCGCGTCCCGGGCCTGTTGTTCGGTCAGCCCGAAGCTGCCGACGTTGGGCGTGCAGAACGTGGCGCGGGGGATGTCGGGGTACTCGATCGGGTGGGTCTCGAGGCCCGCGGCGTCCTCGACCGCGATGATGCCTTCGTCAGAAGCCTTGTGCGCGAGCGCCGGCCCGGGGACCAGGTCGCCGATCGCGTACACGCCCTTCCCCTTCGTGCGCAGCCGTCCGTCGACCTCGATCAGCCCGGCGGTCCCCCGGGTCACGCCGGCCTTGTCGAGTTGTAGGGCTTCGACATCTGGACCGCGACCGGTGGCGATGACAAGCCAGTCGGCCTCGGCCGAGGTATCGCCGTGGGTGTAGCGGCACATCGACTCGGTCGACTCGATGTTCTCGACGAACGTGTTCGTGTGGATCGTGATGCCCTGGCGCTTGAGGCCGCGATCGACAAGCTTGCTGATGTCCGCGTCCTCGGTCGGGAGGACCCGGTCGAGCGCCTCGAACAGCGTGACCTCCGTTCCCAGGCGGGCGTATGCGGATGCGATCTCGGCCCCGGACGCGCCGGCCCCGACGACGGCCAGGGTGGTCGGTTTCTCCGGCAGGGCCCAGGCTTCCTCGGTCCCGATCACCCGGCCGCCGAACTCCGTGCCGGGAATCGGGCGGGGAACCGACCCGGTGGCCAGGACGATCGTCTTGGCCGCGATCTGGTTGCCGTTCACGCTCACGTTGCCGCCGCCGGCCAGCGATCCCTCGCCCTCGATCACCTCGATCCCGTTCTTCTTGAACAGCCCGGCCACGCCGCCGGTCAGGGTCTTGATGACCTTTTCCCGGCGGGCCATGACTCCGCTCCAGTCGACCTCGGGGTCGCCGACCTTGATGCCGAAGTCATCCGCCTCGCGGATCTCGCCGAGCACATCGGCCACCCGCAGCACCGCCTTGGCCGGGATGCAGGCGTAGTTCAGGCACCGTCCGCCGACCTGGTCCTTCTCGACCACCGCGGTCTTCATCCCGAGCTGCGCGGCGCGGATCGCGGCCACGTAGCCGCCCGGGCCGGAGCCGATGACCACGCAGTCGTAGGAGCTGTCAGGCATGCGGCCGGAGACTATAGAAGCCCGTCTCACCTCACCCGCACGGGGCAATTTCCAGCATTCCAGCGGCCGTCGGCCGGCCGGGCACGATTGCGCCCCGCCACGGCGCAGAATCCTGCACTGGGCGAGAGCCGTGCCTCTAATGCTGGAATTTGCGCCGTGGCTATCGTCCTGGAGGCTTGGGCATGTTGAGGCGGCTGAGCACCCGGACCAGCTTGTAGAACAGATAGCCGCCCCCGCCGATCACGATGACCGCGGCCACGACGGCCAGGACGTTGCTGGCTCGCAGCAGCAGCAGCGAGAAGAACAGGATCACGAAGGCGAGGATGGCCTGGAAGCCGAGCACCGCCCAGTAGCGCTGCTGCCACATGCCGACGGCGCAGACCAGCATCAGGACCGAGAACAGGATCACCCCGCTCGCTCCGGCGTGGGCGTTGCCGACGCTGAACTTGCCGGTGATGATCACCGTGATCAGGTCGCCGCCGCCGATCAGCAGCGCGATCAGCGCGGCGATCTTGAGCGACCAGGGCCGCTCTCCGGGGGCGAGTGGGGCCAGCGTGGCGCGGACGGCGGCGTTGCGCTCCTCGGACCGACCGCTCGGTCGCGCCGCAGGCGGAGTGGTGGCTGGGCGAGGACGGGGCGCGGTGCCGGAGGAGCGGCGGCGGCTCCGCTTGCGACTACGCTGCGCCAAGTCGCACCTGGGGCGCTGAGATTCCCTGCCGTAGGCGCCGGGCGGCACGCACTGGATCCGAGGCGTCGGTGAGCG
>DATFDC010000400.1:0-2594 GCA_035252415.1 Solirubrobacteraceae bacterium | reverse complement strand
TGCGAGCCCTGATCACGTGGATCGCCTCGGTGAGCGTGTACTTCCCGCCGAAACGGTCACCGACGCCGCTCACGTCGATCGTCGTCCCCGCCGTCAAGCGCGCGTCGCCGATCGCATCCCCCTCCGCCTCGACGTAGGCGTTGGCGAGCCGCCGGGCGACGCCGTCGGCCACCGCGTCAGCTTCTGCTTGCGTGCTGATCGGGTGATCGCAGACGTTGACCGGTCCGCCGTCGAAGGCCCCGGCGACCTGAGAGTAGTCGAGCCCGATCGAGCTCGTCACCTCCGGGGGGCTGGCCTGCCCAACGATGGCCTGCTTGGCGACCGGATCCCAGCCGCGGACGGTGACCGACGGAACCTGCTGCACGGCACTGACGCGAGGGCGGAACGAGAGCAACGTCGACCCCCACGTGAGCGAGACCGCGGAATCCTGCTGTTGCGGCTTGCGGAAGTTGAGGTTCTTCCCCTCGACGGTGACCACGAACCCGATCGCTCGGGCGAGACGCCACAGGAAGGCCCAGTCCGTTTCATCACTTTGCTGGACGAACTCGATCGTGCCACCTACGTCGTCGATCGTTCCGGGCGAAAGACCCGCCGTGCTGGCGACCTGTCGTGCGATATCGGCATAGGTCATCTGCTCGTAGCTCTCGGTACGTGTCGTGCGGTTCATCAGGTGCGACCGGTCGTAGCCGCGGACGGCGAGGATCACCTCGTCCTCGGTGAACTCGGGCTCGAACGCTGTGATCTGCCCGTCGAACAGTGAGGTCAGCGACGTGGCGCCGGGCGCGCCGAGAAGAACCTCGAGATCGGAGCCGATGTCGAACGGAGCGCTGTCGATGTGCTCGAGCAACGGATCGGCCAGCCGGATCGAGACGGTGTCCGCGAGCAGAAGGTGACTCTCGAGGCGAACCTCGAGCAACCGGCTCGAGAGCAGCGGATCGATCGCCTGGCCGGCCACATGGATCTCCACGCCCGCGACCGTCGGCGACATGCTCCCGGTGGCGCTCATGAACGCAGGAGCGGGACCGAGAGCTCGGCTCCGCGTTCGAGGCTCAGGGGATCATCGATGCCGTTCTCGTCCGCGATCGTCCGCCACCGGTTGGGATCGCGGTAGTGCGCGTAGGCGATCGACTGCAGGCTGTCGCCGGCTCGGACAACGTGAACTCGCATGCGCTCGGCGCGCGTAGTGGGATTCTGCGGTGGTGCCGGCGTCCCCTGGCCCGAGCGTGGATCCTTCTCGACTTGGATCAAGGTGAGCGCCGCGGTCGCGCGAATCGGCGTCCCGTCGGGTTTGAACATCGTGAACTGCACATTTAGCCGGCTGCACACCGCCTTGAAGCTCGTGAACGTACCCCAGGCAAACGTAATCGTCGGCGGTCTGGCCTGGTTGGTGCGGCCGGAGGCGAGCGAGCTGTTGACCTCCATCATCGCGAACAGCGCGTCCGTGGCGGAGCTGACGTCACCGCTGCTCGGATCGGCATCGAACAAGAGATTCAGCGTCAGTTCTCGCGCGTGCCCTCCGCTGAACTGGGGGGACGGGAGGCTGGCGCCGACAACCGGCTTCACGGTCCACACGTTTGCTTTGCTGATCGCGTACTCGTTGGGGTTGAACAGGCACGTCAGCGTCCGGCCCCCTTCGATCTCGAGCCTGGCCTTCTGGAACTGGCTCTGGTCCGCGGCTGCCATCAACCCACCATCCCGTTGTGACCGATCTCGAGTGACTCCATCGCGGTGCCGTTCGAGCCCGACGCCATGTCCGGCCCCGACCATTTGATAGGGAAGGGCGACGCGAAGCCAAACGTGCGTATCGGAGAGGCTGTCTCGTCCATCAGCTTGATCGTCAGCTGGTCGGCCTGCGGACCTTCGAAGAACCACTTCAGCAGCGCATCCTGCGAGGTGACGCCCCGCCGGAGTGAGATAGTCGGGTAGCGCGCCCGGCCTCGCAGCCTGTGGACGAAGTCGTTGTTGCCCCCCTCGGCGTACTCCATGACGTCGTACTCGACGGAGAGACCCGTGCACTCGGAGAACTGACCGATCGTGACGCCTGATATCTCAACAAGGAACGTGAGCTCAGGCAGCGTCTCGGCAGTCGTCCCGGTGGCCGTTGATCCGTTCTGTCCGGCTACTGTGTTCGGAGCCATGTGTGAGCCTCTCCGTCCTTAGTGGAAATAGGCGCCGCCGAGGTCACCCCGACGTTCGCGTTCTACGACCAGGTCACGACGCAGACGTGACAGAACTCGGTCATACAGTTCTTCGAACTCGTCGGTGGCGGACGTGGTTGGTTCCGCCGCCGCATTTGGGGCGGCGTCCGGTCCGTGGCCGTTGAGTGACGCGATTCCGCGTTCGATTGTCCGTCGGGCTAGCGGCCGGGCGGTGCCGCGCGTCCCGGAGCGGACGTCCCGGCCCGGCGGTTGCGGGAACGTGATGGTGGAGCGGCCGGCTCCGTCGCTCTCACGAGTGACGCCGATTGCCCGCGCCAAGGACTGCCCGCTTGGTCGGTCGGGCACGTTCGCGAGCGGGAAGAAGGGCCGCGACGGCGTGGGTTCAGGTGCGGTGGCGAGGATCGGGGCCGTCGCAGTGGCTGCCGCTGCAACGGT
>DATFDC010000399.1:0-9240 GCA_035252415.1 Solirubrobacteraceae bacterium | reverse complement strand
CGACGAGGTCGCGCGCGCCGGGCGCGACTGGACGGGTCCGGATGGCCGCAGGGTGTCGTGGGCCGAGGCCGCGGCCGGGCTGGAGGCCGAGGTGCGCTTCGAGTCCGATCTCGTGTTCGGGTCGGGCGCCTACGCCGCGGTGGTGGAGATCGACGCCGACACCGGTGCGTTGCACGTCCGGCGCCTGGCGGCGGTCGACGACGCCGGCACGATCATCAATCCGCTGCTCGCCGAGGGTCAGGTGCTGGGCGGTGCGGCGCAGGGACTTGGAGCCGTGCTGACCGAGGAGACCGTGTATGACGAGGACGGGCAGCTGCGAAACGCATCGTTCGTCGACTACGGCGTGCCCAGCGCCGTCGAGATGCCGGAGATCGCCACCGCGTTCGTCCAGACGCCTTCGCCGAACAACCCACTGGGCGCCAAGGGGATCGGCGAAGGCGGTGCGATCGGCACGCCGGCGGCGATTGCCAACGCGGTGGCCGACGCACTCGGGGCCGACCCGCCCGATCCGCCGTTCACGCCCGAGAAGCTGTGGCGCGCGACCCGGGGCCTACGGGGTCAGGCCGGCCAGTAGTTGCTTGGCGGCCGCGTCGAACCGGGCCAGATCGCCGTACGGCCGGGCCACCAGCATCGCGCCCTCGAGCGTCGAGAGGATGCTCTGGGCCACGTCCTCGGCGCGACCGCGGTAGCTCAGCGTGCCGTCCGCCTTGCCCTCGGTGAGCACGCCCGCGAGCCACTTCTGGTTCTCGTCGAAGAATCGGACGACCTCGGACTGCATGGTGGCCGGCAGCGTCGGGTACTCGGCGGCGAGGATGCCGCACATGCACATCCGTTCGTTGCGTAGGACGCCGGCGTACAGGTCGGCATAGGCCTCGAGCTTCGCGCGGGCGTCCGGCAGCGCTCGATCGATCTCGTCCAGCGCCTGGTCGAAACGCTCGGTGTAGCGGGTGATCAGAGCCTGACCCAGCTCCGCCTTGCCGGGATAGTGGTAGTGAAGGCTGGCCTTCGTGATGCCGAGTTCGGTGGCGATGTCGGCATAGCTGAAGTTGTTGAAGCCGCGGACCTGCGTCAAGCGCTCGGCGATGTCAAGCACGCGTTCGGCGGTTCCGGACTCTTTTCGGTTGCGAATGGCCATCGGAGCGATTTTCCTCGCGGGGCCTTGACAGTCTACCTACTAGGAGGTAGGTTGCGCCGCAACAGCACGCTTACCTACTAGTAGGTAAGCCAACATCAACGGATGAACCGCTCCGGGACCGGACCGGTCTCCCTATCCCCGAAGGAGGGGGCCATGGGCACCAACACCACCTTCGACCTCGACCGCTTCACGCGGGCGGCCGAGGAACGCGATGCCGCGACTCAGCTCTCGATGTACGGGCCGGACGCGGACGAGGGGTGAGTCATGTCAACCACATTCCCATCGATCGATCAGGCCAAGCTCGACGAATTCATGGGCCGCGTTGTGGGCGAACTCGGTGCGGCGATCAGCTCGGCGCTGGTCGCCCTCGGCGATCGCCTCGGGCTCTACCGGGCGATGGCCGACGGCAGGCCGGTGAGCCCTCAGGAGCTGGCCGAGCGGACCGGGACCGACGCCCGCTACGTCCGTGAGTGGTTGTCGAACCAGGCGGCCGGCGACTACGTCAGCTACGACCCGGACACCGGCGAGTTCTTCCTCTCGCCGGAGCAATCGGTCGCGCTGGCGCAGGAAGGCGATCCGTCATTCGTGGCCGGTGCGTTCCAGGTGATCACCGCGGCGATCAAAGACGAGGAGAAGGTGGCCCGGGCCTTCCGGGCCGGCGGCGGTGTCGGCTGGCATGAGCACCACCACGATCTGTTCGCCGGCACCGAGCGGTTCTTCCGCCCGGGCTACGCGGCCAATCTCGTCTCGTCCTGGATCCCCGCCCTCGATGGCGTCGAGGCGAAATTGCAGTCCGGGGCGCGCGTCGCCGATGTCGGCTGCGGCCACGGCGCCTCGACGTTGTTGATGGCCGAGGCCTACCCGCGCTCGGAGTTCGTCGGCTTCGACTACCACGAGGCGTCGATCGAGCATGCGCGGACCGCGGCGGCCGACGCCGGTCTGTCCGGCCGGGTGCGGTTCGAGGTCGCCCCGGCCAAGCACTACGGCGGCGAGGGCTACGACCTGGTCTGCATGTTCGACTGCCTGCACGACATGGGCGACCCGGTCGGCGCTGCCGCGCACGTGCTCGAGACGCTCGCGCCGGACGGGACCTGGCTGCTCGTCGAGCCCAACGCGGGCGACCGGCTGCAGGACAACCTCAATCCGGTCGGCCGCGTGTACTACGGCGCCTCCACGCTGGTGTGCACGCCGGCCTCGCGCGATCAGGAGGTCGGTCTGGCGCTCGGCGCCCAGGCCGGCGAGGCGCGGCTGCGCGAGGTGGTGAACGCCGGCGGGTTCACCCGCTTCCGGCGCGCCACCGAGACGCCGTTCAACCTCGTGCTGGAGGCTCGCCCGTAGCGAACTCGGGCAACATGTGAGCGGTGGCTGAGCTCGCGATCGGGATTGGCATGTCGCACGGTCCGATGGTCATGTGCGAGGCGCCGACCTGGCTGCGAATGGGCGAGCTCGACCGCCGCTCCTCGCTGCTGATCGACGCCACCGGCAGGCCGGTGACGTTCGAGGAGCTGGCCCGGGCCAACGGCGACCGGTACGCCGAGCAGGCCACGCTCGAGCGACTCGAGGCCCAGTCAGCACAGGTCAAGCGTTCGCTCGCGCGGATCAAGGACGAGTTCACGCAGGCCGCGCCGGATGTTGTTGTCGTGGTCGGCGACGACCAACTCGAGCTGTTCGACCACGACAACATGCCGGCGCTGGCCGTGTACTTCGGCGAGGAGCTGGTGAGCTGTACGCGGACCCGGCTCGGCCGCTACGGCGACCGCATCCCCGGCGGCCTGGACGACGTCAACCGCGGCTACGGCATGGACCGCCATCACCGCTGGCCGGGTCATGAGCCGTTCGCCCAGCATCTCATCTCCACACTGATCGAGCGCCACTTCGACGTGAGCGCAGTCAAGGGCATCACCGATCCCGAACGCGGCGGGATCGGCCATGCCTTCGGGGTGGTCGAGACGCAGCTGATCGACGGGCGCGGGCTCCCGCTCGTGCCGGTGTTCGTGAACACCTACTGGCCGCCCAACCAGCTCACGCCCGCGCGCTGCTATGAGCTCGGGCTGGCGCTGCGCGGAGCGATCGAGGCCTATCCACAGGGCTTGCGCGTCGCGCTCGTCGCCTCGGGCGGCCTGAGTCATTTCGTGACCGACGAGGAGCTCGACCGCCGCACGCTCGAGGCCCTGCGCGCGGGCGATGCCCAGGGGGTGTGCGACCTTCCCGCGGAGCTCCTGAACTCCGGCAACTCCGAGGTCCGCAACTGGATCGTGGTCGCGGCCGCCTGCGAGGACCTGTCACTGGCCTGGGACGACTACATCCCGGTGTACCGGACGCCCGCCGGAACCGGCTGTGGGCTCGCGTTCGCGCGCTGGGCGGCGCCGGCGTGAACGTGACCGCGCGGGCCGAGGTCGTCGGGAGCCTGCTCAGGCCGGCCTACCTGAAAGACGCGGTTGCCCGCCATCGCTCCGGCGAGCTCGACGCCGCCGGGCTGCGGGCGGTCCAGGATCGCGCGGTGCGCGATGCCGTCGCGCTCCAGGAGGAGTGCGGGATCGAGATCGTGACCGACGGCGAGATGCGGCGCGCGGCGTGGAGCGACCCCCTCACGGCCGGCGTCCGCGGGTTCGGCCGCACCGCGCAGGCCGGCCTGTTCTCGGAGGGCGGCGCCGGCCAGGTGATGCTGCCGGCGTTGACCGGAACTGTCGCGCCCGGACTCAATCTGGCGCTCGACGAAGTCATGTTCGCCGCCCGGCACACGACCCGGCCGGTCAAGCCGACGCTGCCGAGTCCGTCCTACGCCGCCGAGCTGTACCTGCCCGGCGTCTCCGAGCCGGCCTACGCCACGCGCGAGGAGTACATGGACGCGCTGCTGCCGCTGATGACCGGGCTCGTGCGCGAGCTGGTCGACGCGGGCTTTCACTACATCCAGCTCGACTGCCCGCGCTACTCCACGCTGGTCGTGCCCGAAACCCGCGACCGCGAGCGCCGGCTCGAGCGGATGATCGACTACGACAACCGGCTGATCGACGCGTTCCCCGAGGTGACGTGGGGGCTGCACGTGTGCCGCGGCAATCACCGCAGCACGTGGTATGCCGAGGGCGGGTACGACCCGATCGCCGAGCGGCTGTTCTCCGAGCTCCACGTCGGCCGGCTGTTCCTCGAGTACGACACCCCGCGGGCGGGCACGTTCGAGCCCCTGCGCTTCGTGGGCGCCGGCAAGACCGTCGTGCTGGGGCTGCTGACCACCAAGCAGCCCGAGCTCGAGCCCGACGATCAAGTGCTCGCGAGAATCGAGGAGGCCTCGCACCACGTCCCGATCGAGCGGCTCGCGCTCAGCCCGCAGTGCGGGTTCGCCTCGACCTTCCCCGGGAACCTGGTTGACGAAGACGCGCAGCGGCGCAAGCTGCAGACCGTGGCGCGCGTGGCGCAGGCGGTGTGGGGCAGCTGATCAGCCCAGGGCCAGGGTGGCGCCCGGGTCGCCGGCCGGGCGCCCGTTCGACGGCGCCGCCTCTTGGGCGCCGTGGTCGAGCGTCGTGTTGCGCTCGGAGGTCACCTCGCGCTCGAGCGGCAGCGAGCCGCCGACCGTGTAGTACGGCTTGCCGGCGATAACCAGGTCCTCGGCCGGGAAGCGGGTGATCACCTCGCAGCCGTCGGCGGTCACGACCAGCTGCTCCTCGATCCGCGCCGCCGACCAGCCGTCGCTGGCCGGCCAGAACGTCTCGAGCGCGAACACCATCCCCTTCTTGATCTCCTCGGGATGGTCGAGCGAGACGAGCCGGCTGAAGATCGGCTTCTCCCAGATCGACAGGCCGACCCCGTGGCCGAACTGCAGCGCGAACGCCGCCTCCTCGTCGGCGAACCCGAACTCCTGCGCCTTCGGCCACACCTTGACGACGTCGCCGGTGGTCGCGCCGGGCTTGATCAGCGCGATGGCCGCGTCGAGGTAGTAGCGGCAGCGCTTGTAGGCGTCGACCAGCGCCTTGGACCCGCTGGCCACCGCGAACGTGCGGTAGTAGCATGTGCGGTACCCCATGTAGCTGTGCAGGATGTCGAAGTAGGCCGGGTCGCCCGGGCGCAGGGCTCGGTCCGTATACACATGGGGGTGGGGGCTGCAGCGCTCGCCGGAGATCGCGTTGACGCCCTCGACGAACTCCGATCCCATGTCGTAGAGCACCTTGTTGACCAGGCCGACGCATTCGTTCTCGCGCATCCCGGGGCGCATCGCCCGGTAGAGCTCCTCGTAAGCCGCGTCGACCATCGCGCAGGCCTGGTTCAGCAGCAGGATCTCGTCGCGGTTCTTGATCACCCGGGCCTGCTGCATGAGCTGCTGGCCGTCGACGATCTCGAGTCCGGCCTTCTGCATGGCGAACATGACCGCCGGCTCGACCGCGTCGACGCCGACCGGCTCGTTCTGGAGGCCGCGTTGGTCGAGCTCGACTCGGATCTTGTTCGCCACGTCCTCGGCGCGCCCGGATTCCGGCGACATCGCGCCCCGGAGCGTGGAGATGCCGGCGCGCGAACGACCATCTGACAGCCACGGGTTGTAGAGCTGGTGGTGCCGGGCCGCCGAGCCGAAGTCCCACATGATCGGCTCGTCGCCCTGGGGGAGCAGGCAGAAGCGGTTCAGCTTGTCCTGGGCCCACGTCCCGATGTGGGTCGCGGTGATGTAGCGGATGTTGGTCATGTCGAAGCACAGCAATGCTCCGACGCTCGAGTCCGCGAGCAGCCGCTTTATCCGGGCGAGGCGTTCCTCGCGCAGGCGGTCGAACCGGACCCGCTCCTCCCAGTCGACGGCCATCGTCCCGTAGGTCGGCAGTCCCATCGGCTCCGATCTTACAAACGTTTGCAACCGCCGGCGACCCGATCCGGCTGCAGAAAGCCGGAACTATTCCGGCAAAACGCAGCCCCGATGCCATGGCTGACGCCGCACGCCTGGGTTCGCACGCCGCGGCTTGACCCCGCGCGCTCCCGTTCGCTACTGTGCAATCGATTGCATCGACGACCGGCGGGCGAGGAGCTGACCGAATGCCGAATGAAGACAAGAGGCTGGGCTGGGTTGGCGCTGGCCGCATGGGCGTCGAGCTGGTCACCCGCCTGCTCGAGGTCGGGTGCGACGTGGCGGTGTACAACCGCACCCGGGCCAAGGCCGAACCGCTGGCCGAGCTGGGCGCGACGATCGTCGACAGCCCAGCCGAGCTCGGCGACCGCGACATCGTGTTCACGATCGTGGCCGGGGGGAGCGACTTCACCCAGGTGGTGACCGGCTCCGATGGGCTCCTGTCCGGCGACGGGCGACACCCGTCGGTGATCGTCGACTCGACCACGATCGACGCCGCGGCCTCGGCGAAGGTCCGCGCGGAGGCCGAGAAGCGCGGAACCGCGCTCTTGGCCGCGCCGGTGAGCGGCAACCCGAAGGTGGTCAAGGCCGGTCGCCTGACCATGGTGACCTCGGGGCCGCAGCAGGCGCACGAGCTCGCCTTGCCTTACCTGAACATCCTGGCCGGCGGCGGCGTGACCTACGTCGGCGACGGCGAGCGCGCGCGCCTCGTCAAGGTCTGCCACAACCTGATGCTGGGAATCGTCGCCCAGACCCTGGCCGAGATCCTCGTGCTGGGCGAGAAGGGCGGCATCAGTCGCTCGGCCATGATGGAGTTCATGAACAACAGCGTGCTCGGCTCGATGTTCACCCGCTACAAGACCCCGGCCTACGTCAACCTCGACATGGCGCCCACGTTTACGCCGGCGCTCCTGCTCAAGGACTTTGACCTCGGCTACGAGGCGGCGCGCGAGCTCGAGGTGCCGATGCCGGTGGCCGCCGCGGCCCAGCAGGCGGTGAAGGCGCTGATCGGCCACGGCTACACCGACGTGGACTTCGCCGCGCTGATCGAACTCCAGGCCAAGGCGTCGGGGCTCGAGCTCGAAGCCGAGTCGGCGCCGGTGTCCGACGGGCTCGAGCGGGCGGCGTAAGGACGACGCGATGACGGTCGGCCAGCAGATCGACACCGAGGCGCCGGCGGCCTATCTCGAGCGCTACGGGCTGATGCTGCTCATCCGCCGCTTCGAGACCGAGATGCAGCGGCTGTTCCTCAAGGGCGAGGTGCACGGGACCACGCACCTGTGCGCCGGGCAGGAGGCCGTGCCGGTCGGCGTGTGCTCGGCGCTCGAGCCCGACGACTACCTGGCCGGCACGTACCGCGGCCACGGGCACGCGCTGGCCAAGGGCACCGATCCAGACGCTCTGCTGGCCGAGATGCTCGGCCGGGCCACCGGGGTGTGCGGCGGACGGGCCGGCTCGATGAACGTGATCGACGTCGAGCACGGGCTGGTTGGCTGCTTCGGGATCGTCGGGGGGAGCATCGCGGCGGCGACCGGCGCGGCGGTGGCGGCCAAGCGCCAGGGCCGGGTGGCGGTGGCCATGTTCGGGGACGGAGCGACCAACCAAGGCTATTTCCACGAATGCCTGAACTTCGCCAAGGTGCTGGCCCTGCCGGCGGTGTTCGTGTGCGAGAACAACTTCTACGGCGAGTTCACCCCGATGCTCAAGGTGACCGCGGGCGGAGACATCACCTCCCGCGCGGCGGCCTATGGGATCCCGGCCCGGACCGTCGACGGCAACGACGTGTGGGCCGTGCGGGAGGCTGCGCTCGAGGCGGTCCGCCGGGCGCGCGGCGGAGACGGCCCGACGCTGCTCGAGTGCCAGACCTATCGTCACCACGGCCACTCCAAGGCCGACCCGGCCAAGTACCGCCCGCCCGAGGAGGTCGAGCGCTGGCTGGCCCGCGACCCGCTACAGGTCGCCAAGCGCCGCCTCGCCGAGCTGGGGGTCTCGGATGCCGAGGTCGCCGAGGTGGAGAGCGCGATCAACGCCCGGATCGAGCAGGCGGTGCAGGCGGCTCTGGCCGCGCCCTATCCCGACCCGGCCAACGAGCGGGCGAGCGAGTTCGCGCCATGAGCGGGGAGGAGCAGCTCGAATTCCGCGTCGCGATCCGCGAGGCGATCATCGAGGAGATGGAGCGCGACGAGTCGGTCGTGTTCTTCGGCGAGGACATCGCCGCCGAGCAGGGCGGCGTGTTCGCGGTCACCCCCGGGATCCAGGACCACTTCGGGGCCGAGCGCGTGTTTGACACCCCGATCTCCGAGCTGGCCATCACCGGCGCCGCGTTCGGCGCCGCGGTGACCGGCCTGCGTCCGATCATCGAGATCATGTTCGGCGACTTCATGGGGCTGTCGATGGACTCGCTGGTCAACCAGTCGTCCAAGTACTGGTACCTGTCGGGCGAGCAGCGCAGCGCGCCGCTGGTGGTCCGCTCGGCGGTGGGCGGCGGCGGGCGCTTCGGCGCGATCCACTCCCAGACCCACGCGACGTGGTTTCAGGGGGTGCCGGGGCTCAAGATCGTGTTCCCGTCCTCGCCCGCCGAGGCCAAGGGGTTGCTAAAGGCGGCCATCCGCGACGACAACCCGGTGATCTTCCTCGAGCACAAGCGGCTCTACTCGGTCAAGGGGCTGGCGCCCCAGCCGGCAGACGCGGTCATTCCGCTGGGGCGTGCCAACGTGGCCCGACCCGGCGCCGACATCACGATCGCCTCGGTCGGCAAGGGCGTTCCCGATGCCCTGCGCGCCGCCGAGCAGCTCGCCGAGCGTGACCGGATCGAGGCCGAGGTGATCGACCTGCGTACGCTCCGGCCCCTCGATCTCGAGACCGTGCTCGAGTCGGTCGCGCGGACGAACCGGCTGCTCGCCGTCGAAGAGGGGCCCGCCACCGGCGGCTGGGCTTCCGGGCTGCTCGGCCGCGTGGCCGAGCACGGCCTGCACGACCTCGACGACGCATGGCTGCTCACCACCGACGAGCTGCCGATCCCCTACAGCCCGACGCTCGAGGACGCGTTCATCCCGGACGCCGGCGCGATCGCGGCCGCGGTACGCAAGCGCGCCGGGATCACCGCCCATGCCTGAGGTGGTCATGCCCCGCCTGTCGGACTCGATGGAGGAGGGCACGATCGTCCGCTGGCTCAAACAGGACGGCGAGCATGTGGCCGAGGGCGAGCCGCTGGCCGAGGTCGAGACCGACAAGGCCACGGTGACCTTCGACGCCGACGCCGACGGGACGCTGCGGATCCTGG
>DATFDC010000398.1:0-3756 GCA_035252415.1 Solirubrobacteraceae bacterium | reverse complement strand
GACCGAGGTCCCGGATCCCTTCGGGCTCACCCCGCGCGAGCGGGAGGTGCTCCGGCTCGTCGCCGACGGCTGCTCCAACGGCCAGATCGCGCAGCAGCTGTTCATCTCCCGGGCCACCGCGAGCGTCCACGTCTCGAACATCCTGTCCAAGCTCGGCGTGGCCACCCGGGTGCAGGCGGCCGCCCTGGCGCACCGCCGCGGGCTCGTCGCCGTGCCGGCCGACATCGACGACGAGCCCTGAGCCGGAACGCTTATTTCGAGGTGCCGTGGGCTGCGGCGGCCAGCCCGCGCTTCGTGCTGTCGAGCGCCTGTTCGACTGCGCCGAGCTGGGCCTGGGTGAACCCGGCGGCCGTGAGCGAATCCGTGTCGACCCGGCCGGCGACAATCTCGCGGTCGACGACCTGAGCTTCGGCGGCGGTGATCGCGCCGTTGTCGACGAGCCGCTGGATGTCGTCCAGGAACGGCTGAGGGCTGGCGCTCGGCTCGGGCGCACCGGTCTTGTCCTTGACGCCGGGCGCCGCCGTCTTGGTCGCGTCGCAGTTCGCCACCAGCGCGTGGCGGGGTGCGTGGGCGGCCGGCTTCGCGGCCAGGGCGGCCGTACCGGCGATCGCGCCGACCACGATGAGGGCGGCGAGTGCGCCCGTCGCGGTATACCGGAGCCGGGCCGACCGGTTGCTTTGATCGTTCACCTTTGGTCTCCTCTCGATGTGGCCGCCGGAGCGGCATCGCTTGGGCAAGGTGAGGATCGTGCGGAACCCTGAGATCGACCTGAAGCGCAGCGCTTCTTCAGCCGATCTTCAGACGGCGTCGGGGACAATCGCTCGCGCGATGGTCGAGCCGGTCGGTCGAGTGGTGGTGATCGAGGACGAGCCGTCCGTGCGCGATGCCGTGCTCGCCGCGCTTCGCGCGGAGCGGTTCAGCGCCACCGGATTCGACGATCTCCCGCGTCCCGCCGAGGTGCTCGCGGTCGCGCCCGATCTGGCGATCCTCGACGTGCTGCTGCCGAGCGGCAACGGCTTTGAACTGGCGCGGTCGCTGCGCGAGCAGCATGAGCTGCCGATCATCTTCCTCACCGCCCGCGACGCCGTGGCCGACCGGGTCGCCGGACTGGAACTGGGCGCCGATGACTACCTGGTCAAGCCGTTCGCCCTCGAGGAGTTGATGGCACGCGTGCGGGCCGTCCTGCGCCGGCGGGGCGCGATACCGCAAGTGCTCGAGGTCGAGCGGCTGCTCGTCGACGAGGAACAGGGATTCGCCGCCCGGGCCGGCCGGGAGCTCGCCCTGACCTCGACCGAGCTTCGACTGCTCGCGTTCCTCATGCGTCATCGCGGACAGGCCCTGTCCAAGGACCAGCTGCTCAGCCAGGTATGGGGCTATGACGCGTACGACCACAACCTCGTGGAGGTCCACATCAGCGCGCTGCGGCGAAAGCTCGAGGCCGCCGGCCCTCGCCTGATTCATACGGTTCGCGGGATCGGCTACCGGTTCTCACCGTGAACGGTCATCGACCCCCACGTACGCGGCTGATCGCGGTGTCGATGCTCGCGATCGTCGCCGCGCTCGCGACGTTCGTGGTGGTGATCACCGTCCGCTACCGCGACGGGCTCGAGCAGCGCCTGCGCACAGACCTTGCCTCCGGGGCGACCGCGCTGCGCGCGGCCGGCACGTCCGAAGCGCTCAAGCCGGTCCTCGGGTCGCTCTCGGCCGAGGGCATCTCGGTGGACCTCGCCGGGATAACCGCGCCCGGCGGCACGCTTCAGGTCACTCCGGGCGCCGCGGTCGTGACCGTGCACGAGCGGATCCCGGTCAACGGCACGGACGTGCTCGCGACCCTGACCGGCAGTCGTGCCGGCATCGACCGCCAGGTCCGGAGCCTCGAGGTCGCCGAGGTGATCGGAGGCCTGATCGCGCTGGCGCTCCTGGCGGCGCTCGCGCGCGTGCTCGTGCTGCTCGATCGGGCCGCCGCGGAGGCGCGCGCATCTGAGGCCGCGATGCGGAGGTTCCTGGCCGACGCGTCCCACGAGCTCCGCACGCCGGTGGCCGCGCTCCAGGCGACCGCCGAACGGCTGCTGCGCGATCAGCCGCCGCGTCCCGAACGCGATGCGATCGAGGCGGGGCTCGCGCGGGACAGCGGTCGCCTCGGGCGCCTGGTCGACGACCTGTTGAACCTCGCCCGGCTCGACGCTCGCGAGCGCCCGCACCGGGAGCGGCTCGACCTGGCCGACCTGGCGTCAGCCGCCGTGGCCGCCACGCGGACGAACGGCTCGGCTGCACGTGTCGAGCTTCTCACCGCGGGTCCGGTTCCGGCCACCGGGGACCGCGAGGCGCTGCTTCGCGCCGTCGGCAACCTGCTCGACAACGCGCTCGCGGTGGCCGACACGGTCGTGGTCGAGGTCACGCCGACGCCTGACGGCCCGACCGTGTCGGTGGCCGACGACGGACCCGGGGTGCCCGACGAGGAGCGCGAACGGATCTTCGAGCCGTTCGTCCGCCTTCCCCGAAGCCCCCACGGCGGCACCGGCCTGGGGCTCGCGATCGTCCGCCGGACGATCGAGTCACACGGAGGGACGATCACGTGCGACTCATGCCCGACCGGTGGGGCGCGGTTCACGCTCCGGCTGCCGGCCGAGCGCGCCGGCGCAGACGGGCCCTGATCGGCTTCCGGTCAGCGCAACTTCGGCGCGGGCCAGCTCGACGGCTGCGTGTCCACCTCGAACGCGGCTTGGTGGCCTTGAGCTTTGACGATGCGCATATACGCCGTGTACGGCCCCTCGGGGCCGGTGAAGTGGCAGGTGAACCGTCCGCCGGCGCTGGCTCGGACGCCGGCCGGACAGCGGACGTCCACCGGCCGGAAGCCGGTCTTCTGGAACACGAAATCATCGACGTAGTTCGCGGTTGCGGAGGAGTCGAGGGCCGCAGTGCCGCCTCCGCACGCCGCCAGGAGGATCACGGGGCAGGCAATAGCGGCGAGCCGCTTGAGAGAGGGAATTGTGGCGAAGCCTCGACGAGTCATCAGACATCCGATGGCTTGATGTGTCCTCGCTACTGACGCGTCGCGAGTCGATTCCTTCCCGGCGCTAGTGCGGGGGCGGGTTTGAGATCTCCTGGTTGATCAGCCCGCCGAGGATCTGCTGCCCCTGAGCGGTCGGGTGGTAGGCGCCTTGGTTGATGCCGATCACCGTGCTGCCGCTGATGTGAGCGGTGGGCGCCTGCAGGCACGAGTGCGCGTCGGTCATCTCGCATCCGGCGAACGCGTTGTAGGCGTTTACGCACTCGGCGCCGACGCCGGCCGAATCCACCGCCGAGCAAACCGCCGTATCGAGCTTGGCCGCCTCGTCGTTGAGGAACCGCTGATCGCCCGGCGACAGGCACAGGTGGTAGCTCGCGACCGAGACGCCGAGGGTCAGGCACGCACCGGTCTGCGTGGGATTCTTGGGGAACGGGCGCGGATAGGTGAGGATGATGATCCGGGCATGTGGCGCGCGCGCCCTGATCGCCTGGAGGTCGGCGACCAGTCGAGGCTTCATGTCGTTGATCTCGCCGTCGATTGCCGATTGCTGCCCGGTGCATCCGGCCTCGTGCGCGCCGCCGGGGCGCTCCGCCATGTAGCAGTTCTTCAGGTCATTGGCGAAGCCGGCGTCGTTGCCGCCGATGGTCATCGTCACGAGGCTGGTGTTCGCGTTGACCCGGTCCACCTGACAGCCTTCGCCGTAGGACCCCGACGCATGACCCTGACTGCAGTTCGGGTCGCCCGGG
>DATFDC010000397.1:0-2005 GCA_035252415.1 Solirubrobacteraceae bacterium | reverse complement strand
AAAGGCGCCCACCGGCGTCGCTATCGCAAGACCACCGAACGGGATCCTGAGGCGGCGCCGGCGCCCGATCTGATGAATCGCGACTTCACCGCCACCGGCCTCGACCAGAAGTACGTCGCCGACATCACCTACGTGCGGACCTGGGAGGGCTGGCTGTACTGCTGCGCCATCCTCGACGTCGGATCCCGTCGGGTGGTGGGCTGGGCCATGGCCGATCACATGCGGGCGGAGCTGGTCTGCGACGCGCTGAAGATGGCCGTGCGAGCACGCCGGCCGAGGCCCGGCCTGGTCTTCCATGCCGATCGCGGATCCCAGTACACCTCCGCGGACCTCCGCGGGCTGCTGGGCACGCACAAGATGCTCCAGAGCCTGGCGGCGCCTGGTCAGTGCTGGGATTGTGATGATGCCGGGATGGCGATCTTCTCGATGAGAGGATCGCCAGGACCACCGGCTCGAACGGCCTGACCCTTGCTATGACCGACCTCGTTGTCCTTGCGTTGACGTGTCGGCCGCGACGGCCGGTGGTTCGCAAAGCACGCCGGCCGGACGGGCAGTGACCTCATAGGAGCCTGATCGAACCAGGTCCCGTCACAGTCCTGTCCTTCCCGCCCGACCAGCGGCGCGACCGTCGACCGGAAAGGGGTCAACAGTCATGGCAAGCATCCCGCTCGAACGGAGCGATGTCATCGTTGGGGTCGACACCCACAAGGACTGCCACGTCGCCGTCGCGATCGATGGGCTCGGTCGGCGCCTGGGAGAGCTCTTCGTCGCTGCGTCGAACGACGGCTACGCGGAGCTGCTCTCATGGGCGGCCTCCATCGGACGCATCCACGGCTTCGGTGTCGAGGGCTGCGGCTCCTACGGGATCGGCCTGGCGCGGTTCCTGCGCCGACACGGCTACGCGCCCGTGGAGGTGGCCCGTCCCCCACGCAAGGCCGAGCGACGGGCCTCGGGCAAGTCCGACGCGATCGACGCTGAGCATGCCGCCCGGATGGTGCTCGCCGGGACCGGACTGGCTACCCCGAAGCTCGCAGACGGACAGGTCGAGGCATTGCGGCTGCTCAAGATCGCCAGAGACACCGCGGTCAAAGCCAAGACCACGGCGATGATCGCCCTGAAGGCCACGCTCGTGACGGCCGAAACGGAGCTGCGGACCGAGCTGGAGCCCCTGAGCGACTTCAGGCTCATCACCGCGTGCGCGGCCCTCGAACCCGTTGGGAAGATCAGCGACCCTGCTGAGGCCATGTGCCACGTGCTGCGATCCCTTGCCGTCCGCTGGCTCGAGCTGCATGAGGAGATCAAGAGCCACAGCCGTCAGCTCAAGCAGATCGCCAAGGCAGCCGCGCCGCAGCTCCTGGATGCCTTCGGGATCGGCATCGACACCTGCGCCGAGATGCTCGTCACCGCGGGGGACAACGCCGAGCGGGTCCGCTCAGAGGCCGCGTTCGCCAAGCTCTGCGGCGTGTGTCCGATCCCGGCGGGATCCGGCAAGACCAACGGCCGCCATCGCCTCAACCGCGGCGGCAACCGCCAGGCGAACGCGGCCCTCTACCGAACCGTGGTCGTGCGCATGCGCTGGCACGCGCCGACGATCGACTACGTGGAACGCCGCAGGCGCGAGGGTCTGTCGAAGCGGGAGATCATCCGGTGCTTGAAGCGCTACGTGGCGCGCGAGGTCTACCGGCTCCTGCCCGTGTCATCCGTGGTGACCGATGCCGTTCAGGCCGCGTAGATCGAGTTGACGATCTATAGGAGCATCAACGCCCTCGCCGAGTCGGTGATCGGGCTGTACAAGACGGAGCTGATCCGCCGTCGCGGACCCTGGAAGACACCGGAGGAGGTGGAGCTCGGACCCTGGAGTGGGTCCACTGGTTCAACACCCGGCGGCTGCACTCTTCGATCGGGAACGTCCCGCCGATCGAGTTCGAGGCCGCGTACTACGCTTCGCGGGCACCTGAGCTCGTCGGAGTGATCCAATCCCGAGAGTCTCTATGAAACCAGGGGC